>NZ_VRVE01000001.1:0-238051 GCF_008040035.1 Methylobacterium sp. WL9 | reverse complement strand
GGCATGGGCGGGGGCGAGGTCGGTGGCGAGCGCGAGGCCCACCGTCTGCGTGGTGTGGAGCCCAGCCCCGACGAGGAGGAAGGCGAGTGCGGCCGCCACGTGGCCGACCCAGTGCGGCCCGGTGGTGTCGCCGGACAGGATCAGCAGGGCGAAGGGCATGATGGCGAGGCCGCCGAACTGCAGCAGCGTGCCGAACCAGATGTAGGGAACCCGCCGCCAGCCCAGCACCGAGCGGTGCGTGTCCGAGCGGAAGCCGACGAGCGCCCGCAAAGGCGCGAAGACCAGCGGCAGCGACAGCATCACCGCGACGATCCAGGCCGGCACCTCGAGCTCGACGATCATCACCCGGTTCAGCGTGCCGATCAGCAGCACCGCAGCCATGCCAACGGTGGCTTGGAACAGCGCGAGTCTGAGCAGGCGGCCAAGGGGCAGTTCCACCGTCGCCGCGTCGGCGAAGGGGAGGATCGACGGGCCGATGCGCAGGAGCGCATCGGTGAGGGCGCGGGTCGGCTTCATGAGCGACGAAGCTCCAGCGCGTTCGACAGGTAGAAGAAGCTGTTGATCCGCTTGGTGCGCTCCACCGAGAAACGGCCCAGCGCCGATTCCTTGGCGATCAGCCGCTTCAGCCCGCCCTCGGTGACCGGCACGATCGCGGGTGCCCGGTCGCTCTTCGGGAAGAACGAGCCTGCCGCGTGCATCACGGTGAGGAGCGCGGTGCGCGGCGCCACGGTGAAGACGATCGAGCCGTCGGTGCGCAGGGCCAGTTCGGCCAGGGCGCGGACGATGTCGGTGCTGCGATAGTGGATCAGCGAATCCATCGCGACGACGTGATCGAAGCGGCCGAGCCAGGGATCGAGCATGTCGCCCACGCGAAAGTCGATCGAGCCGGGGCCGGCGATCTCCGGCAGGCGTTCACGGGCGAGGCCGACGAGCGTCGGCGAGACGTCGATGGCGACGACCTCGGCCCCGCGCCGGGCCGCTTCGACGGCAAGCGCTCCGGTGCCGCAGCCGGCATCGAGCAGGCGCTTGCCGGTCATGTCCTCCGGCAGCCACGAGAGCAGGTTCGCCCGCATGGCGTCGCGCCCGGCCCGCACCGTCGCGCGGATCTTGGAGACCGGCGCATCGGAGGTCAGGCGCGACCAGGCCTCGACCGCGGTGCGGTCGAAATAGGTGGTGAGCTGGCCGCGGCGGAGGCTGTAGGTCGAGCTGGTCATCGCGCGAAAAACCTCAATCGAACCCGAGGAACTCGAACAGGTCGCGGTCCTTCATCGGCGTGGCGAGGCATGGATCGCCGCCGGCCCAGAGCGTCTCGGCGAGTTTCATGTATTCGGCGACGACGAGGTCGCGCTCCGGCGAGGCTTCCATCTCGAACAACGTCGACTTCTTGAGGCGCGAGCGCCGGACGATGTCGAGATCGGGGAAATGGGCGAGACGCTTGAGGCCGACGGCGTCGTTGAAGCGGTCGATCTCGTCGGTCTTAGCCGAACGGTTGGCGATGACGCCGCCGAGGCGGACATTGTAGTTCTTCGACTTGGTGTGGATCGCCGCGACGATGCGGTTCATCGCGAAGATCGAGTCGAAATCGTTCGCGGTGACGATCACCGCCCGGTCGGCATGCTGGAGCGGCGAGGCGAAGCCGCCGCAGACCACGTCGCCGAGCACGTCGAAGATCACCACGTCGGTGTCTTCGAGGAGGTGATGCTCCTTGAGCAGCTTCACGGTCTGGCCGACGACGTAGCCGCCGCAACCGGTGCCGGCGGGCGGTCCGCCGGCCTCGACGCACTTCACGCCGTTATAGCCCTCGACCACGAAGTCCTCGACGCGCAGCTCTTCCGAGTGGAAGCCGACGGCTTCGAGGGCATCGATCACTGTGGGGGCGAGGCGCTTGGTGAGCGTGAAGGTCGAATCGTGCTTCGGGTCGCAGCCGATCTGTAGGACGCGCTTGCCCAGCTTCGAAAAGGCGACCGAGAGGTTCGACGACGTCGTCGACTTGCCGATGCCGCCCTTGCCGTAGACCGCGAACACCTTGGCGGTGTCGATCTTCAGGTCCGGATCGAGTTCGACCTGGAGGCTGCCCTCTTCCTTGCGTCCGATGACCGGGTTGCGAATGGCGATGTTCATGCGGCGACTCCTGCCGGGATACTTGCCGTGATGCCTTCGAGGCGGTCTTCGAGCTCTTCCTCGGCACGGTCGAGCGCGTCGCGCGTCTCCGAGTCGGGGGTCCAGAAGCCGCGGCGGTGCGCCTCGATCAGTCGCTGGGCGACCTTGGCCGAGGCGGTCGGGTTGAGCGCGGCCATGCGTTCGCGCATGGCGGGGTCGAGCACGTAGGTCTCGGTGATGCGCTGGTAGACCCAGGGCGCCACCGCGCCGGAGGTGGCCGACCAGCCCATGGTGTTGGTGAGATGCGCCTCGATCTGGCGCACGCCCTCGTAGCCGTGGCCGAGCATGCCCTCGGTCCATTTAGGGTTGAGCATGCGCGTACGGGTCTCGAGCGAGACCTGCTCGGAGAGCGAGCGCACGACGCCCTCGCCCCGGGTCTGGTCACTGATGAAGATCGGCACCGCGTCGCCCTTGGCGCGGGCCACCGCCCGGCCCATGCCGCCGAGACCGTCGAAGTAATGGTCGACGGAGGTGACGCCGACTTCGACCGAGTCGAGGTTCTGGTAGGCGAGGTCGACCTTGGCGAGCACGCTCGCCATCAGCCCGCGCTGCGCGGCGGCCTTGCCGTCGCGGCCGTAGGCGAAGCCCTTGCGGCGCGAGAAGGTCTCGGAGATCTCGTCCTCGTCCTCCCAGCGGCCGGATTCGACGAGCTGGTTGACGTTGGCGCCGTAGGTGCCCTCGGCGTTCGAGAAGACCCGGAGCGCCGCCGTCTCGATGTCGCAGCCATGCTCGGCCTGATGGGCCAGGGTGTGCTTGCGGACGAAGTTCTGCTCGACCGGCTCGTCGGCGGTGGCGGCGAGGAACGAGGCCTCGGCGAGAAGCTTCGTCTGCAGCGGCAGCAGGTCGCGAAAGATGCCGGAGAGGGTGACCACGACGTCGATGCGCGGGCGGCCGAGGGTTTCGAGCGGGATCAGCGTCGCGCCGCAGAGCCGGCCGTAGCCGTCGAAGCGGGGCGTTGCGCCGACGAGGGCCAGGGCCTGGGCGATCGGGCCGCCCTCGCTCTTCAGGTTGTCGGTGCCCCAGAGCACGATGGCGACGCTCTCGGGCAGCGGCGCACCCTCGTCGCGATAGCGGGCGAGGATGCGGTCGGCCTGCCGCCGGCCGTCGGCCACGGCGAAGGCGGAGGGGAGCCGGTAGGGGTCGAAGCCGTGGATGTTGCGGCCCGTGGGCAGAACGGACGGGTTGCGCAGCAGGTCGCCGCCGGCGACGGGGGGAATGAAGCGGCCGTCGAGCGCCCGCAGCAGGGCGGGGATCTCGTGGTCGCGTGACAGCAGTGCGTCGGTCTCGCGCAAGGCCGTGAAGGCTGCGCGGTGGGTGTCGTCGAGCGGCAGGCCGCCGGCTGAGAGGGCCGCGTCGATGCTCTCGCCGGCGACCAGGGCTTCGATGCCGGCGCGCTCGGGGATCAGGCCGTTCGAGGCCTCCGCCAGCGCGAGCAGCAGGTCGACCCGCTCTTCGGGCGGCGTGCCCTGGCCGACGACGTGCAGGCCGTGCGGGATCAGGGTGTGTTCGAGTTCGGAGATCGCGAGGCCGAGCTTCAGCACCTTGCCGCCGAGGTCGTCGGCCCAGATCGGCTCGGCCGGCACGAGGTCG
This sequence comes from Methylobacterium sp. WL9, assembly GCF_008040035.1. Lineage (NCBI taxonomy): Bacteria > Pseudomonadati > Pseudomonadota > Alphaproteobacteria > Hyphomicrobiales > Methylobacteriaceae > Methylobacterium > Methylobacterium sp. WL9. Next base: position 234,301 of record NZ_VRVE01000001.1, on the reverse strand, counting down.
AGGGCGGCGGCCTGGATCTGGATCAGCTCGGCGAGGTCGTGGCGCTCGCCTTCGGCCTCGGGCTCCAGGGCACGCCAGCGCTCGATCGAACTCTTGAGGTCGATCAGGCCGCGATAGAGTCCGGCCTGGGCGAGACTCGGCGTCATGTAGCTGACCATGGTGGCCGCGGAGCGGCGCTTGGCGATCATGCCCTCGGAGGGGTTGTTGGCGGCGTAGAGGTAGATATTCGGCAGCGATCCGATCAGCCGCTCCGGCCAGCAGGATTCGGACATCCCGGTCTGCTTGCCGGGCATGAATTCCAGCGCGCCGTGCGTGCCGAAATGCAGCACGGCGTCGGCGCGGAAATCCTCGCGCAGGTAGCGGTAGAAGGCCGAGAAGGCGTGCGTCGGCGCGAAGCCGCGCTCGAACAGCAGCCGCATCGGGTCGCCCTCGTAGCCGAAGCCCGGCTGCACGCCGACGAAGACGTTTCCGAGCTGCACGCCGAGGACGAACAGGACCGAGCCGTTGCTGTTCTGGCGGCCCGGAGCCGGCCCCCATTGCGCCTCGATCTCGGCGAGATGCCGCTCGCGACGGACGTGGTCGTCGGCGGGAATGCGGTGATGGACGTTGGCGGGCGTGCCGTAGCGGGCGGCGTTACCGGCGAGCACCGCGTTGCGCAGATCGTCGACGCTCTCCGGGATCTCGACGTCGTAGCCCTCGGCCTTGAGGCCCTTCAGGGTGTTGTGGAGCGACTGGTAGACCGAGAGGAAGGCGGCCGTGCCGATCGAGCCGGCATTCGGCGGGAAGCCGAACAGCACGATCGCGATCTTGCGCTCCGCCACGGCCTTGCGACGCAGCGACACCAGCCGCTCGACGCGGGCGGCCAGCATGTCGGCCCGCTCGGGATGGGCGCGCATGTCGCGGGCGTTCGCGCCCATCGAATTGCTCGAACGTCCGCCGAACACCATCGGCGCGGTGGCGCCGTCGAGTTCGGGGATCGCCACCATCATCGTGGCCTCGACCGGCGAGAGGCCGCGATCGGAGCCTTCCCACTGCTCGATGGTCTGGAATTCGAGCGCGTGGGCGGCGAGGTAGGGCACGTCGAGGCCGGCCAGGGTCGCCTCGGCCGCGGCCGCATCGTTGTAGGCCGGGCCGCCGACGAGGGAGAAGCCGGTGAGCGAGACCACGGCATCCACCGCCGGGCGGCCGTCGCGCGTGAAGAAGGCCTCGACCGCCGGGCGGTTGTCGAGGCCGCTGGCGAAGGCCGGCACGACGGAGAGCCCGCGGCCTTCCAGCGCCGCGATCACGCCGTCGTAATGCGCGGTGTTTCCGGCGAGCACGTAGGAGCGCATCACCAGCAGGCCGACGCGGCCCTTGCCGGCAGCAGTCACGGGAAGCCGCGAGACGTCTTCGCCGATGCGGCCGCTCATGCGCGGGTGGTAGAGGCCGGTCTCGGGGTAGCTCAGCGGCGACGCCGCTGCGGCGATCTCGCGCCAGGCTTCGCGCGGGCCGGCGGCGTAGCGGCCGACGAGGAAGCGCACGAGGTTGGCGATGTTCTCGTCCGAGCCCGAGAGCCAGTATTGCAACACGAGGAAGTAGGAGCGCAGGTCCTGCGCCTTGCCGGGGATGAAGCGCAGGATTTTTGGCAGCTTGCGGATCATCGCCATCTGCTTGGCGCCGTTGCCCTGGGCCCCCGGCTTGCCGCGCAGCTTCTTCAGGAAGTCGAGGGCGCCCGGCGTCGTCCCGTCCATGTTGAGACGGTTCATCCGCGTGGTCTTGACGATCTCGGAGGCCGAGAGCGCGCCGATCATCGCGTCGCACTGCCCGCGCCGCGCCAGCAGCGACGGCAGGATCGCCTTCACGTGCTCGTCGATGAACAGCATCGCGGAGAAGACGATGTCGGCGCGGGCGATGTCGGCCTTGCACGCTTCGAGCGCGCGCGGGTTGGTGTCCCATTCGGACGCCGCGTGGAAGTCGACCACGAGGCCCGGCATCTCGTCGCGGAGCCGCAGGCGGCCGCGCTCGAGCGCGCTCGCCATGTGGTTGTCCATCGTCACGAGGACGATGCGGAGCGTCGGGCGCTCAGCGGCCGAAATGCGCTTTGGCATCGTACAGGGTCTCGACTGTGATGATCGCGAGTTCGCGCTCGCGGGCGAAACGTTCGGTGTTCGCGCGGGCCTTGCCGCGCACGAAGAAGGGGATCTTTCGCAGTTCCTTTTCGGCGTCGGCGGCCCAGGGGGCGGGGCCGTCGATGGTGATCGATGCAGGGATCGGGGGCGCAGGCGACGGCGCGAGCGGCGGAGCAGCCGTCGCCTGCTCCACGGCGTCGGCGCTCTCCCTCGGCTTGCCGCCGAGATGCGAGGGCGCGACGCCATCGTGGAATTCGGGGTCCTCCCGGAACATGCCGAGGAGATGCTCTTCGAGGCCCATCATCAGCGGGTGGACCCAGGTGTCGAACAGGACGTTGGCGCCCTCGAAGCCCATCTGCGGCGAGTGGCGGGCCGGGAAATCCTGGACGTGGATCGGCGCCGAGATCACCGCGCAGGGCACGCCGAGGCGCTTGGCGATGTGGCGCTCCATCTGCGTGCCGAGCACCAATTCCGGCTGCGCCGCCTGGATCGCGGCCTCGACGTCGAGGTAGTCGTCGGAGATCAGCGCCTCGATTCCGTGCTCCGCCGCCTCGGCCCGGATCTCCCGGGCGAACTCACGAGAGTAGGTGCCGAGGCCGACGACCTTGAAGCCGAGTTCGGTCGCGGCGATCCGGGCGGCGGAGAGGGCATGGGTGGCGTCGCCGAAGATGAAGACGCGCTTGCCCGTGAGGTAGGTCGAGTCGACCGAGCGCGAGTACCAGGGCAGCCGCGAGGGCGCGCCGGCGAGCACCGGTGCCGGATCGACGCCGGCCAGTTTCGCGACCGCCTCGACGAAGCGCTCGGTGGCTTTCACGCCGATCGGGACGATATCGACGAAGGGCTGCTTGTGGGTCTTCTCGAGGTATTGCGCAGCGGCTTTGGCGATCTCGGGATACATCACGACGTTGAAATCCGCCGCGCTCAGCGTGCCGAGATCGGCCGGGGTGGCGCCCATCGGGGCGACCACGTTCACGTCGATGCCGAGTGCACCGAGGAGTTTGCGGATCTCGACGATGTCGTCGCGGTGGCGGAAGCCGAGGGCGGTGGGGCCGAGGATGTTGCAGATCGGCCGGCGGTTTTCACGGGGCGCGCGCTCGACCGGCTGATTGGCGAGAGCCCGGACCAACCGATAGAAAGTCTCGGAGGCGCCCCAGTTTTCCTTCTTCTGGTAGGCCGGTAGCTCCAGCGGGATCACCGGGATCGGCAGGGCCAGCGCCTTGGCGAGGCCGCCCGGATCGTCCTGGATCAGCTCCGCCGTGCAGGACGCGCCGACGATCATCGCCTGCGGCTGGAAGCGCTCGTAGGCTTTCGCGACGGCGTTCTTAAAGATCTCGGCGGTGTCGCGGCCGAGGTCCTGAGCCTGGAAGGTGGTGTAGGTGACGGGCGGGCGGGCATCGCGCCGCTCGATCATCGTGAAGAGCAGGTCGGCGTAGGTGTCGCCCTGAGGCGCGTGCAGCACGTAGTGCAGGCCCTTCATCGCCGTGGCGATGCGCATCGCGCCGATATGGGGAGGCCCCTCGTAGGTCCAGACGGTGAGCTGCATCAGGAGCGCTCCCCACCGAAGTGGACGCCGGTTCGGCGCAAGGGAGCGCGACCGCCCTGGAAGCTGAGATCATGCATGATTGCGCAGCGATTAGGCATGATCTCAAACCTCCAGCCGCGTCCGCCGCACCAGCGGGCGGCAGAAGAGTTCGGCGAGGTCGCCGGCCTGGTCGTAGCCCTGGATCGGCGTGAACAGGAGCTCGATCGACCACTTGGTGGACAGCCCCTCCGCTTCGAGCGGGTTTGCGAGGCCGAGGCCGCAGATCGTGAGGTCGGGCTTGGCCGCCCGGCAGCGGTCCATCTGGTCGTCGAGGCTCTGGCCCTCGTTGACGACGGTGCCGCGCGGCAGCAGTTCGAGCTCGTCGGCGAGATGGGCACGGTGCAGGTACGGCGTGCCGACCTCGACCAGCTCGGTTCCCATCTCACGGGATAGGAAGCGGGCCAGCGGCACTTCGAGCTGCGAATCGGGGAAGAAGAAGATGCGCTTGCCCGCGAGCCGCTCCCGGTAATGGGCGAGAGCCTGGCCGGCGCGCTTCCTGCCCGGTGCCGTCGCCGCCTCGAAATGCTGCGGATCGACACCGAACGCGTCGGCGGCGGCCTGCAGCCAGCGGGTCGTACCCTCGGCCCCGAGGGGGAACGGTGCGGCAATCCGCCGGGCGCCACGCTCTTCGAGGGCGCGGGCGGTGTCGGTGAGGAAGGGCTGGGCCAGCAGGTAGCGGGTGTTGCGCCCCACCGCCGGCATCTCGTTCGCCCGGCGCGCAGGCAGGAAGCGCACGTCGTCCAGGCCCATCTCGGCGAAGATGCGCGCGAACTGGTCCTCGACCACGTCGGCCAGAGCGCCGACCACGAGGAGCGAGGCGGCGGCTTCCGCCGGTTCGGCCGGCAGGTCGGGCACCAAGGACGCCAGGCAAGCATCCTCGCCCTGCGTAAACGTCGTCTCGATGCCGGAGCCCGAATAGTTCAGCACACGCACGTCGGGCGCGAGGCTCTTGGACAGGCGCAGGGCGGCGCGGCTGAGATCGAGTTTGATCACTTCCGACGGGCAGGAGCCTACGAGGAAGAGCAGCTTGATGTCCGGCCGGCGCTCGATGAGGCGACCGACGACGCGGTCGAGCTCGTCGTTCATGTCGGCGATGCCGGCGAGATCGCGCTCGTCGATGATCGCGGTCGCAAAGCGCGGCTCGGCGAAGATCATCACGCCGGCGGCCGACTGGATCAGGTGGGCGCAGGTGCGCGACCCGACCACGAGGAAGAACGCGTCCTGGATCTTGCGGTGCAGCCAGACGATGCCGGTGAGGCCGCAGAACACGGCGCGCTGGCCGTATTCCTGGCGAATCTCGACGCCGCAGCCGGCGGCATCGGGTAGAGGAGCGTGAGCGTTCATCGCGCGCCCTCCGCCATCATCGGGAGGGAGCCGGCGTCGGGCGAGGCCTGGAGGCGCGCGGCGCGCAGCTTCAGAATGAACTGGCCGGCATTGACCACGTAGGTCGCGTAGGCGGCGAGCGCCAGGATGAGCAGGGCGTGGGGTTCGAGCCAGCCGGTGGTGAGGGCGATGAGATAGGCCGTGTGCAGCGCCAGGACGGCCATGCTGAACACGTCTTCCCAGTAGAAGGCCGGGGCGAACAGGTAGCGCCCGAAGACCGCCTTCTCCCAGATCGAGCCGGTCACCATGATCGCGTAGAGCGTGAGCGTCTTGACGACCACGGAGAGGTTGGCGGCGAAAAGCCCTTCGCCGGTGGCGAGGGTGCGCAGCACCAGCGTGAGGCTGACGAGGAAGACCAGGAACTGCAGGGGAGCGAGCACGCCCTGAACGATCGTCCAGGGCGAGGCGTCCCGCCGCTGGCGTTCGGCGCTCGTGTAGAGCGGTGGTGCCGGCTGGTCCCGTCTCGGACCCATGCTTCCGCCCTCTGGTTGCCTCAGGTCCCGTCGTTGCGGGGCCTCCCGGATGACCCGAGCCTAAGGCGGAGATCCGGCAAGTGTCAATCCAGCTTTACGTCCATTCACGTTTACATGCGTTTTCGTCTTTGTTGGAATTCTACCATTGCCAAGAAGCCGGTCTCGGCTATCGTAGGATGAATTAAAGTGGGAACAACCTGAAGTCGCTTGCCGACCCAGACGTCCAGCCGAGCCGCACGGAATGGGAGACGCAGATGGGCGCCTGGAGGCATTACGGACGAGGCTTCGAGCCCGCCGCCGCGCCACCCGAGTGCGGCTCCGTGCCGTCGCACAGCCCGAGTCGCGCCCCCGACACCGCCAAGCATGACGGCTTCTCCCTTCAGGGCGATCTGGCGCGAATCATCGAAGGCGAGATCCTTCCCCGGTTGATGCTCGCGCATCGCGAGGCCGCCGAGCCCACGCGGCTGATGGTCGAGCGGCGTCCGTCCCAGGATCAGATCGCGCAATTCAGCGCGTTGCTGCTTGATCCCGCTGCCGACGACATCACCGAGCATGTCCTTGCGCTGCTCGACGAGGGGCTTTCCCTCGACAGCCTCCTCTTGGACCTGCTCGCCCCCGCGGCGCGCCACCTCGGCGAGTTGTGGGAGGAGGACGAATGCGACTTCCTCGACGTCACCGTCGCGATCGGGCGGCTCCATGCCGTGACGCGCGAACTGTGCTCGCAGATGGAAGGCGAATCGGGACGCGGCAACGGGCGCAGCATCCTGCTGCTGCCGTGTCCCGGCGAAACGCACATCTTTTGCCTGTCTATCGTCGCGAGCTTCTTCCGGGAGGCGGGCTGGGAGGTCACGACGACGGGGGCGGATCCCGGCTTCGATCTCGTCGAACTCGTGCGGGCCGAGTGGTTCGACGTCATCGGCCTAACGCTCTCCTACGACGTTCTGCTTCCGGCCCTGACGCAGGCCGTGCGCGACCTGCGCAAGGCCTCCTGCAATCGCCAGGTCCGCGTGATGGTCGGCGGACCCCTTTTCGTTCGCCACCCCGAGCAGGTTCGTCTCGCCGGCGCCGACGCGATGGCGAGCGACGGGAAAATCGCCCCTGGTATCGCCGAAAGCTTGCTTGAAAAGCGGGCGCAAGCCTGCTGAAAGGACCCGCTTTACTCTGTAACGAAGTGGTGAACTTGACCTCGCTGGCGAGACCTATCCCGCATCGCCCCTCCGCGGCGTTGCAGCAGGCGGCCGGTCTCCTCGATGGCGAGGCGACCGGGATCCTGATTGCTGCCACCACGGACCTGTCGCTCGTGGTGGACGAGGACGGGATCATCCGCGACGCAGCCTTCAGCGGCGACGATCTCGGCTCCGAGGGCGTGGAGACGTGGCTCGGGCGCCCCTGGATCGACACGGTGACGATCGAGAGCCGGCCGAAGATCGATGCGCTCCTGCGCGATGCCGCGCCGGGCGCGATCACCCGCTGGCGGCAGGTCAATCATCCCTCGCCGCGCGGTATCGACCTGCCGGTCCGCTACTCGACGATGCGCCCGAAGATCGGCGGTCCCGTCATCGTGCTCGGACGCGACCTGCGTTCCGTCGCCGCGCTCCAGCGCCGGCTGACCGAGACGCAGCAGGCGCTGGAGCGCGACTACGTCCGCCTTCGCGCCGCCGAGACCCGCTACAAGCTGCTGTTCCAGCTTTCGGGCGAGCCGGTGCTCGTGGTCGACGCGGGCACGCGGCGGGTGACCGAGGTCAATCCCGCCGCGGCCCGGCGGCTCGGCCGGCCGCAGAAGCGGGTGATGGGCCAGGATGTCGTCGAGCTGTTCGACCCGTCGAGCGCGCGCGACCTGCAGGTCCTGTTCGCGGGTCTGCGCGTGACGGGACAGGCCGCCGACCTACAGGGCCGCCTGGCTGGCGGACGTGGCGAGACCCGCATCTCCGCCTCGTTGTTCCGCGGAGAGACTGCGACGAGCGTGCTCCTGCGGCTCTCCCCGGAGCCGGCGCAGCTCGAGGTTGCCCATCACGGCACGGCCAACGCCCTCGGCGTGATCGCGAAGCTGCCCGAGGGCTTCGTCGTCACTGATACCGCTCGCCGCATCCTGACGGCCAACCCCGCCTTCCTCGACCTCGCCCAGCTCGCCACCGAGGAGCAGGTGCGCGGAGAGCCGCTGGAACGCTGGCTCGGCCGCGAGGAGACCGAGGCCCAGGCCTTGTTCGCGACGCTGCAGGAGCACGGCGCGGTGCGCCATTTCGCGACGGCCCTGCGCGGCAGCTACGGCTCCTCGGAGGAGGTGGAGGTCGCGGCCGTCTCGGTGAGCGGGGGCGAGCAGCCCTGCTTCGGCTTCACAATCCGCTCGATGCCGCGCCGTCCGAATGCGGCGGCGTCCACGGGCGGCGGCCTGCCTCGCTCGGTCGAGCAGATGACCGAACTGGTCGGGCGCGTCTCGATGAAGACGCTCGTGCGCGAGACCACCGACCTGATCGAGAAGCTCTGCATCGAGGCGGCTCTGCGCATCACCCGCGACAACCGCGCCTCGGCGGCCGAGATGCTCGGCCTGAGCCGGCAGGGGCTCTACGCCAAGATGCGCCGCTACGGCATCGGCGACCTCGACTCACACGATAGTGAACTCAACTGATCGGCATTATCCTGCGGAAAATCTGCGGATGGGCTGGCGCCGATCGCGGCGCACAGGTTGTTTGTGTAAACAAAACTTGACACCTGGGCCGCCGGAAATCTAGCCTCGGATCATGCAAACGCCCCCTCCGAGCGCCGTCGCCGCGTGTCTCAGGTTGCCGAGCGGGCGTGCTCAGGTCCGGGCCTGCCGCTGCCCCACGGCCATCACAGGCGCTCTGCGATGACCCCTCTGTCGTTCTCCTGGTTTCAGATCGTCCGGCTCGGCCTCGTCCAGACGGCGCTCGGCGCGGTGGTCGTGCTGATGACCTCGACCATCAACCGCGTGATGGTGGTGGAGCTGGCGCTGCCGGCCATGGTGCCCGGCGCCCTTGTCGCCCTGCATTACGCGGTGCAGATCCTGCGCCCGCGCTGGGGCTACGGCTCCGACAGAGGCGGCCGCCGCACGCCCTGGATCGTCGGCGGCATGGCGGCTTTGGCGCTGGGCGGCTTCGGCGCGGCCGCTGCCACGGCGCTCTGCGAAACCGACGTCGCGGCCGGGCTCGCGCTCGCGGTGCTCTCCTTCCTGGCGGTCGGCATGGGCGCGGGCGCCGCCGGCACCTCGCTGCTCGTGCTTCTCGCCACCGGCGTCGACGACCGCCGCCGGGGCGCCGCCGCCACCGTCGTCTGGGTGATGATGATCGTCGGCTTCGCGGTGACCGCACCGCTCGCCGGCCATTTCCTCGATCCGTTCTCGGGCGCGCGGCTGATGGCGGTGTCCGGTACCGTCTCCGTCATCGCCTTCCTCGTCGCCGTGCTGGCCGTCACCGGGATCGAGCCCCCGCGTTCAGTCGCGGCATCCGCGAACGCGAAGACCGGCAAGAACTTCATGGAGGTGCTGGCGCGGGTCTGGGCCGAGCCGATCTCGCGGCGTTTCACGGTGTTCATCTTCGTGTCGATGCTGGCCTACAGCGCGCAGGAACTGATCCTCGAACCCTATGCCGGCCTGATCTTCGAGATGACGCCGGGCGCGACCACCAAGCTCTCAGGGCTCCAGCATGGCGGCGTGCTCGCCGGGATGCTGCTGGTAGCCGGCATCACCATGGGCATCGGCGGCCCGGTCTTCGGCTCGCTGAAGCTCTGGACGGCAATCGGCTGCCTCGGTTCGGCCGTGGCGCTCGGCGCCATCGCGGCCGGCGGACCCGTCGGCGCGGCCTTTCCCCTGCGGCAGGCGGTGTTCGCCCTTGGGCTTTCGAACGGCGTCTACGCGGTCGCCGCGATCGGATCGATGATGGGGCTCGCGGGCCAGGGCGGCGAGGCCGAGCGCGGCACCCGCATGGGCGTCTGGGGCGCGGCCCAGGGCATCGCCTTCGGGGCCGGCGGCTTCCTCGGCACGGCGGCCGTGGACTTCGCCCGGCTCGTCACCACCGATCCGACCTACGCCTACGCCTCGGTCTTCGCCGGCGAGGCCGTGCTCTTCGTCGGCGCCGCGATCATCGCGATGCGGATCGAGCACGCCCCGGCCACGGCGCGACGCGCCAACCCGCTGACGCAGGCGGCGACCTTTCAGCTCGATCCCGGTTTTGAGGCGAGGTAGCTCCTATGTCCGAGTCTCCTGTCGATCTTGAAGTCTTCGACGTCGTCGTGGTCGGAGGTGGTCCCTCCGGCGCCACCGCGGCCACCGACCTCGCGCGGGCGGGGCGCCGCGTGCTGCTTCTCGACAAACCGGGCCGGATCAAGCCCTGCGGCGGCGCGATCCCGCCGCGCCTGATCCGCGATTTCGCGATCCCCGACGACCTCATCGTCGCCCGCGTCCGCTCAGCCCGGATGATCTCGCCCAAGGACAAGCGCGTCGACATGCCGATCGGCGAAGGCTTCGTCGGCATGGTCGACCGCGAGCATTTCGACCCCTGGCTGCGCAACCGCGCCGCGCTGGCCGGCGCCGAATTGCGCGAGGCCTCCTACGACCGCATCCTTCGCGATGGGCAGGGAGCGACCATCGTCCACTACACGACCGGCAAGGGGAGCGACCTCGCCCGTCACTCCGTCCGCACCCGCCTCGTCATCGGCGCCGACGGGGCGACCTCCCCGGTCGGCCGCGCCGAGATCCCCGGCCACGACCGGATGAAGTCGGTCTTCGCCTATCACGAGATCGTCAGGCGCCCCGCCGACGGCAGCGGCGACTACGAGGCGACGCGCTGCGACGTCTACTACCAGGGCAAGCACTCGCCGGACTTCTATTCCTGGGTGTTTCCGCACGGCGAGACCATCAGCGTCGGCACCGGCTCGGCCCACAAGGGCTTTTCCCTGCGCTCCTCGATCCGGGCCTTGCGCGAGGCCAGCGGCCTCGATGCCGGCGAGACCGTGCGACGCGAGGGCGCGCCGATTCCGCTGAAGCCCCTCAAGCGCTGGGACAACGGCCGCGACGTCTTGCTCGCGGGGGACGCCGCCGGCGTCGTCGCCCCGGCCTCGGGCGAAGGCATCTACTACGCCATGCTCGGCGGGCGCCTCTCGGCGGAAGCCGCCGACGTCTTCCTGCGGACCGGCGATCCCCGCTCGCTCGCCCTGGCGCGCCGCCGCTTCATGAAGCTGCACGGCCGCGTCTTCATGATCCTCGGCATGATGCAGTGGTTCTGGTACCGCAACGACGGCTTGCGCGAGCGCTTCGTCTCGATCTGCCGCGACAAGGACGTCCAGCAGCTCACCTGGGACAGTTACATGAACAAGGAGCTGGTCCGGAAGAAGCCGGTCGCGCACATGAAAATCTTCTTCAAGGACCTCGCGCACCTGTTCCGCTGGGTCTCTCCGTGACGGCACTCCTCGGGGACGGCTGGGTCCCTCCCCTGGTCGCAGCGATCGTGGCGGTGCTCGTCGCAGTCGCGGGCGCCGTCGCGACGACGACGGACGCGTGGTACGGCGGGCTGCGCAAGCCCGCATGGAAGCCGCCGGACTGGGCCTTCGGCCCGGTCTGGACCGTGATCTTCGCGCTCACGGCCACGGCCGGCGTGCTCGCCTGGAACGGCGATCCGAGCCCTGTCGCCCGCGGCGCCCTGATCGCGGCCTACGGCGTCAACATCGTGCTGAACATCGCCTGGAGCGTGATCTTCTTCCGGATGCGGCGGCCGGACCTCGCGCTGGTCGAGGTCGTTCTGCTCTGGCTCTCGATCCTCGCCCTGGTGCTCGTGACCGGCCGCGTCACGCTCGTGGCGGCGCTCCTGAACCTGCCCTATCTCGGCTGGGTCAGCGTCGCGACCTTCCTCAACCTGCGGATCGTGCAGCTCAATCCGCGCCTGCGGGAGGCCTGAACCGATGCCCGAGCTCTTTGCCAGCGGCCGCATCGTCGACGGCATCCTCGTGCTCGTCGCCCTCGAGGCCGTCGCGCTGCTGGTCTGGCGCTGGCGGCGCGGACGCGGCCCCTCGCCGCTCGCCTTGATCGGCAACCTCGCCTCCGGCGCGTCGCTGATGCTGGCGGTACGCGCGGCGCTCACCGGTGCCGACTGGACGGTGATCGCCGGGTTTCTGCTGGCATCGCTCGTCGCGCACCTCACGGACCTGTGTCTCAGGTTACGGGATGAACAGCCGGAGGCGCTTCGTCGCAGATCACAGTCGAGCGAGCCGGGAACATCGCCCGAGACAGCAGCGTTCACCGCCCGGACCCAGCCTGGAATGATTTCACCTTAAATCTGCCCGGCACACGGAGACGCGCTTCATGGCCCATCGCACCGCGCTCGCATTCGGATTGCTGATCGGTGCCGGCCTCTTCGCTCCTCCCCCCGCCTCCGCCCAGGGCGCTGAAACGGATCCGGTGAAGCGCGGCGCGTATCTCGCCACCGCCGGTGACTGCGTCGCCTGCCACACCGCCCCCGGCGGCAAGCCGTTCGCCGGCAATTACCCGCTCAACACGCCGATCGGCGTGATCATGACCCCGAACCTCACCCCGGACAAGGAAACCGGCCTCGGCAACTGGACCGAGGAGGACTTCGAGAAGTCGTTCCGGCACGGCATCGGCAAGGACGGCAAGTACCTGTACCCGGCCTTTCCCTTCGGCTGGTACACCAAGGTCACGAGCGACGACACCAAGGCGATCTTCGCATATCTGAAGTCGTTGCCGGCGGTGAACGAGAAGAAGAAGGACAACGGGATCGACTTCCCGTTCAACATTCGCTCCGCGCTGATCACATGGCGGACGGCCTTTTTCAAGGAAGGTGAGTTCAGGCCCGACCCGAACGCCAGCGCCGAGGTGAACCGCGGGGGATACTTGGTCGAAGGTCTCGGCCATTGCGGCATGTGCCACAACGAGAACAAGCTCGTCGGCAATTCGAGCCTCGCGGGCAAGCTCGGCGGCGGCGTCATCGACGGCTGGTACGCGCCGAACATCACCCCCGATGACCACCAGGGCATCGGCGCCTGGACCGACGAAGAGGTCGTGTCCTACCTCAAGACCGGCACCGCTCCCGGCAACCGCCCCGGCGTCGCCGCCGGGCCGATGCGCCAGACCATCGACGAGTCCCTCTCCAAGATGACCGATGCCGACCTGAAGGCGATCGTCGCCTATCTGCGCTCGGTGCCCGCCAAGAAGACCTTCAAGCAGCAGGAGTTGCAGGCATACAACCAGCCCGGCGCGCCCGGCGGCGAGACCTACCTGACCTACTGCTCCTCCTGCCACCGGCCGGACGGCAAGGGTGTCGAGGGGGCGATCCCGGCGCTCGCAGGCAACAGCTCGGTCCAGACCAAGGGGCCGGAATCGGTTTTGCGCGTGATCTACGGTGGGCTTGCCGCCCAAAATGGCTACGCGCCGATGCCGGCGATCGGCCAGGAGATGACCGAGCAGCAGGTCAAGGAGGTCACCGACTACGTCCGCAACTCCTGGGGCAACAGCGCTCCGGTCATGAATGCGGGATCTGCCGTCTCGACGGCGAAGGAGGCGACGAAGACGATGCTGGCCGGCACCGCGCCCTGCGCCGAGATCGCCCCGGACAAGCTCAAGACAGCCTTCGACGAGGCCGGCGTCGCCGACGCCCTGAAGGGTATCTCGCAGACCGACTTCGTGCCGCGTCTCTCCCAGATCGTGCCGAAGGTAAAGGCCGCCGCGACCGGCGCCAGCGACGACGACATCGTCAACGGCCTGCAGGCCGCCTTCTGCCGGGCCGGGACGGCCGCCGGCCAGCAGGACAAGCCGGGCTGGACCGCGATCCTCGGCTCCTTCGGCAGCGTCGCCTACAGCCAAGTGCGCCACCCCGAGAAGCAGGCCAGCGCCAAGCCCGGCGCACCGCCGGCCTCGGACATGAGCGCACCGAGCCGGAACTGACCCGGACTAACGGTTCAGGTCAGCCGGAGCCGGGCGAAGTCGAGTTCGGTCTCGACCGACCTCAGGAGATAATCCAGGGCGTTGGCGTCGAGCCCGGCCTCCTTGAGGCGCTTGCGCAACTCGGCCGTCTCCGCCGCCGGATCCTTGGAGGGCCGCTTCGCCGGCATCAGGCGCCTCAGCATCGGGCTCATCAGCGCATCGCGATCGTAGCCGCGATGCGCAGCAAGACGGCGAATGCGCCCGATCAGGGCGTCGAAATCCTGGTCGGCGGCCCGATAGCCGGCGGCCGGTGACCGCCGAGGTCGCAAAAGCATGGTGCAGGGCTCCGTCCGATCCTCCGCAACCCTACCGCGTAACCGTCTAGATTTCGTTCCAGCCCGTTGTGAGCCGGCATGGTGGGCGGTGACGGGCTCGAACCGCCGACCCTCTCCGTGTAAAGCATGGCGTCAGGTGTCGCTCGAATGCCCGCTCACTAATTAATTTCCGAAATATCAGCTATTTAGCGCTCGGACCCTCACATACCTGTTGCCATAGGCGATCAAAAATAATCAGGAGTTTGCTTCCCATCGCTTCCCAGCCGAGGCCGTTGTGCGGCTTTCTCGTACCAATTTCGCCACCCTGAAAATTGCGGACGGGAAAACCGAGCGAATCGTGTTCGATGATGCGCTACCGGGTTTCGGGCTGCGGTTGAGAGCTGGCGGCAAGCGCACATGGATCGTGCAATACCGGATTGGGGCGAAACACCGCCGTGTCACGTTCGGGAATGCCGAAGCTGTAGACCCCGAGGACGCACGGAAGCGGGCACGGGATATTCTCGCGAAGGTCCACCTTGGCGGCGATCCGCAAGGTGATAAGGCCGAGGCACGCGCCCGGGCCGCCCTGACTGTGGCGATCATCGCCGGGCAATACCTGTTGACCGCGAAAAAGCGGCTACGGCCGAATTCTTATGCGGAGGCCGATCGGTATCTGGTCCGGTATGTCGCCCCGATCGGGGATTTCCCGGTGCACGGTCTCAAGCGTCGCGACGTGGCGGTGTGGCTCAACGAGATCGCCGAACAGCGCGGACCACACGCTGCCAACCGAGCACGAACCTGCCTCTCAGCAATGTATACGTGGGCCATGCGACAGGGGTACGTGGATGCGAATCCGGTAATTGCGACTGGAAAAGCTGTCGAGGAAATTAGCCGAACGCGCGTCCTCACACAGCTAGAAATCTGCGAGGTTTGGAACGCAACGCAGGACGACGATTACGGGCGAATTGTCCGGCTGCTCTTTTTGACGGGGCAGCGTCGAAATGAGGTCGGCGCGATGCGATGGTCGGAAATTGACGAAGCTGCGAGGATATGGCGGCTGCCCGCCGAGCGAACCAAAAATGGGCTGCCCCACGACGTGCCATTATCGGACGCGGCGCTTGCGGTAATAAATGGCGTGCCGGTCCGAGAAAATCGGGATTTCCTGTTCGGCGAAAGAGCAGGTGCATTTCAGGGTTGGTCGAAATCCAAATTCGCACTCGACAAGCGCATTGACCTACAGCGCGGGTGGTTTTCCGGTGAGGGGGCCGTTTCCGTTGCGCCGTGGAGAATTCACGATATCCGCCGGACGGTAGTCACGCACATGAATGAGCACCTTGGGATATTACCCCACGTGGTCGAGGCGGTGGTCAATCATATTACCGGCCCATCGAAAATGGGCGTGGCTGGAATTTATAACCGAGCAATTTATGCGGGCGAGAAACGCCACGCCCTCAATAAATGGGCGGAATATGTTTTTGAGCGAATGAGAATGCGAGAACAAATAAATTCAGATGGCTCGGCAAACTCGGATTTAGTTTCATCAAGCGTTTTGACAGAACCGAACCACTTCAGAAACCGCTGAGATAGCTCTTGACAGCTTGAAGTATCTTGACCAGATCTATCGTGTTGGAGTCTGAGCAAGGGCCTATCAATGGTGCAAGATTATCTGGCCGGTTTACCAATGGAAGTTGTATCGCGTCTCGCGCTTGACAGAGTAGTTGGGACAAAAGAAGCAGCTATGCTGTGCAATATTTCCGTCGTTCATTTACGGCGTCTTGTAAAACAGAACAAAGTTCCTGCGCCAGTTCGTTTGAGCGAGAGGAAGATGGGCTGGCGCCTTGGAACGCTAAATGAATTCATTGCCCAGCGGGGCGGATGAGCCATGGGGCAAGCTGTAGTAGCGCTTGAGGGCGGTGGAGCGCCCGCCGTAGGTATGCAGGTCGCCTCGCCGCCTGCCGGTCGCCAGCGGCGCACCCCTGCCCCCGTAGACGCCGCTGTAGGCGTGGGGCACCCGCAGATGCCCTTGGACCACATAGCCCGCGGTCTCGCCAGGATCGCCGTGAAGGGCGTGCGCACCGCCAAGGTGGTCGATATGGGCGGGGTGCCCGTCGTGATGACGAAGGACCTCCCCAAAGGCGTCCACGCCATGATGCTGGTGGACCGTATCGTGGCCGTCAGAACCGCCACAGGGCGTGTGGTGGCTACGGTGGCACGGGCACGGGATGCACTTCCCTGTTCCACTGCCCTGCCCGACGCTGGCGAGTCTAACGAGACAGGTGCATTCGACCGCCCAAGCGCCCTGGACGCTGCAACCGTCAGCCTCGGTGCATGACGATTTCGAGGGCGCAAAAACGTGCCCTCGCCATTTTCCAATTTTCGGGCACGTTGCCCGCCGGTCCGTGACAAGCCCGTTTAGGCTAAATCTGCACGTCGCTGAGAATAATGCTCAGTGAATTCTCGGACCCGGTGGCTACTAGTTGCCTATGCAAGAATGCCTCGCATAGCGACGACCGGTATCTAATACCGCATTCGCGAGGACGATAGGTCGGCTTGAAATAGAGCTAGGCCCGAGCGTTACCGCGTGATGGCTAATTCCACGTGATGGCTCGAACAACCACCGAGCTAAATTGTGGAGAATTCAAATGTCGAGCCGCAACCAAAATCGAAACGACAAACTTGCGCCGTCGATCCGTGCACGTAGGCTTGAAATCAAGTCCACTGGATTTGTCCGGTCCCTCGAAAATCTAACCAGTGAGGAAATAGCAGAGGCGAAAAAATTAGACTCGGAGGCTTCGCGTATGCGTCAGCACCAATTAGAAAAAAGATCTCGTTTATACCCTAATTGGCTTGAGAGGCGTTCATTATGGACGGTTTATGCTTGGGCTATGCACCCTGAGTACGATGTTTTTGTGGATTTGCTCCTACGGGACGAAACGGATGGCGCTGTAGATCGTGCTCGTCTGCCGGGCGTTTCGGTCGAGGCTGTCCAAGAACGCATTGAGCTTGTGGACACGGCGCTAGCAGACCGCTTGCAGCAAATTGAAGAGCGATAAACGCAGCGGGAGCGCGTCCGCCAAGACTGCGCTCCCGCTTTTTCAGGCTTGCCGGCCGCAGATGTCGCCAAATAATCCGCACCTTTTACCGAGACCTAATTTAATGAACGCACCCCTCAAGTCAACGCCGAGTTTTCGTGCGGCAACACAGCATTTCATCGATTCTGGAATATCCGACCGTTCGCTGATTCCGATCGCTCCTGTTGGCGCGAAAATATCCAGCAAGGGACACTTGGAAGACCGTAGCCTCGGCAAAGCCCCCGGGAGGTTTTTGCCCCGAGAGAATGCGTGGTGTGGTCTCGGCAAAAACGGCGATGGGGACCAGTGCGTAATTGAGGGCGGCACCCCGGACGACGCTCGGGAGTGGCTGAATTGGCCAACACAGAACGCTGGCCTCTTGGGACGGTACTATCCGGCTATCGACAGCGATGCCGAGAGCCCGGAGGCCGCCGCCGTCGTGGTCGAGGCAATGGAGCGGGTGTTCGGAAAGGGCGTACTGGCGGCCGAGCGGTTGCGTGGGGAATCACCGCGCCGCCTCTTTGCCTTCGAATGCCGCGACCCCGACGATCCGGCAGCCCAGGTCCAGTGCTGGAGCCTGAGATTTCGACTCCCATCAGACCCTGAGGGCGAATTTCATGGCCTCGATATCATCGGCCGCGGCAAACAGTTCGTGGCGGCTGGCACGCATCCGAGCGGATCGCCCTACCGCTGGCATCCGGATTATGCCCTGTGCGGCCTGTACGGGGCCGATGAACTGGCGCGTGCCGACAATGCTGACATGCTCGAATTCCGGGCCGTCCTGACAGGATTGATCGAGGATCGCGGGGGTGAGGTTCGGCAGGGGACCAGTGCCGGCGGGGGAGGCAAAACGCGGGACCATTCCGACGTCGACCCCATTATGCCCGTGGAGGATGTTTTTGCTGGCCTGGACGCCCTGCCGAACAGCCGGGACCACTTCCCCGACCGGATAGACATCGTGCGCTTCCTAGCCTCGCTGAGGGCCGCCCTCGGATGCGAGGCCGAACCGAATCGGGACCGGATCGAGGAATGGGCGTGCGCCGACCCGGTGTGGTGCTCGCCGGAATATTTCGCGAAGGTGTGGGACAGTTTCGACGGGGAGCGCGTCCGCCAGCATGCATTAGACGAGACGTTCCGAAAAAATCGGATCTGGATAAGCGCACAGTCCGATTTTCCACCGCTCACGGCCGAGGAAAAGGCAGGGATCGCAAAAAGCATCGAACAGGCAAAGGCGAGCAAGGACGCCCTTTTAGGTCTGTTCCCACCCGAATACGCTATCGGCATTGTAAATATTGCCAGCAACAATCCAATTTGCGAAATCCGCCGCAAATCCAACCCGGGCGTCTCGGTGCGCGGGCTGGATTTCTACATGGGCCGCTGTGACTGGATCGGTACAAAGCCCTTGGACGCGCTGCGCGCGAGCGGACGATACTCTCCAACCGAGAAGGGGTTTTGGGAGTTTGTCCGAGACCTCAGGCGAAACCATCCTCAAATGTTTTTCGATGGCACTACCCTGGACCCACGCCATCCACGTGGGGCGGTGGTGCCAGAACAAAACCCGGACGGCCCGCCCACGCTCAGACTCAATATGCGATTCCAATCTCCGATTATCCGACTGGCAGAAAAGCCCCCGCGAAACCCTGAGCAAGCCAAGGAGGACCTTGAGCTTTGGCTGGATTTCGTAGGACGCCTGTTTGGCCCCGATGCAGATTACGAATTGGATACCCTCGCCTACATGGTCCAGACGGGCAATAGACCCGGCAATTTCCTCTATATGGTCGGCGACCCCGGTGTCGGAAAAACCTCGCATATCCAAATTCAGGCAGCGTTATTCGACGGGCTTGGTCGAAACCAGGGGGCGATAGACGGCACCAAACTGGTATCGGAGGGCTCTCGCCGTTTTGCTCTTGCCGGTATCGAGGGGCGCCGCGTTGTCAGCATCCAGGAATTGCCCGACAATATTTCGGCCACGGCGCGGTCGCAAATTACCGCCACTCTTAAGCAAGTTGTCGATATAGGTGGTGGAGGGGACTACATCCAAATCGAGCGGAAGGGGAAGGATATCATGACGATCCCAAACCACGCCCGGATATGCGTGAGCACGAACTACGAAAACGCCTTACCGATCGAGCAAAACGACCGCCGATGCTTCTACGTCCGGTGCAATATCACGGCCGCGGACAAGCCTTCGTCGGCCTTTTATGAGCGCCTTGCCGCAGTCGGGAAAAGCCCGGAGCGGTTGGCGGCGTTGTGGCGATATCTCGAAGCCCGCAGCATCCTCGACTATGACCCGGCGAAACCCCCGCCTCTCTCGCACGCGAAACTGGAGGCGCAGATTGCCGGGATTGATAATCCAGCAAAGCGGCACGTCATGGCTGCGCTCGAATTGCTGAAGGCCCACGGGCGGGAAATGACCGATATGCGGGAACTAGCCGCTATCGCATCGCGGATGAGCGAGAACGAATACCAAAACTCAGACAGCGCCTTGGACTGTCGGGAGAATTACGATTTCCAAGGCGCCGGTGCTGGTTTGCAGGAAGCGCTCCGGCATCTGCAGGCGGAAGCCGTCAAGGTCGGCGTGGGCAAGGACGGCCGCGGCTACAAGGTCGATGGCGGCCGAAAGCGTCTATCCATCATCTATGCCTTCAAGGGCACCCCGGTGCTCAAGCGGCTGGCCGGGGCAGACCGTGCCGACGTGCTAGACGCACTGGATCGAGACCGAGCACAGCACCCGCTCAGCGACCGGCACCCGCTGCGAGCGTTCGCCGGCCCGCGTGAGCCGGAGGACGAAGGGGTTTGGTAGCCGACGCCTGAGGCCGGCGGCCCGGCGCGTAGCGGTTTCGGGGTGTCTCGGGGCCACCAGGGCTGTGCAGTAGCTATTTGCACGTGAGGCCGTGCCGCAGGTCGAGCACGGCTTGCGCGGCGCTGCCCGGCGAGGACTGTGCCACGCATCTGGCGCCGCCAGGGGGGCCTCGCCCCGCCCCGGGCTTCACCTGCGGAGATCGGGCTTGTTCAGCCGCCCCTCTGGTCGGCGTGCCGGGCTTGCGTCGGCGTCTACATGATTGAGTTGGACCCCATGCCGATCAAGGCCGCGCTAGCCTATTCCCCCTAGTTAATTCCGAGTCTGCCAATTTGGGATAATTAATTCCGCTCGGGCCATCGGAGCCAATTAAATCGGCTCAAGCGGCGGGTGGGTAGCGCGCTCGGGCTGTGCGTGGAGAACGTCACCGGATGCTGCTCGGAAAGGACCGGGGTGTGGACCAGGGTAGGGACCGCGTAAGGGACCAGGGTAAGGACCAGGGTAAGGACCAGGGTGTTTATAGGATAAGCTACTGATATAACTTGGTTATCTTGGAAGGCGCTTTCTGATAGGGGCGAATCTCATGCGAGCGCGCGCCTGCGCCCGCCCACCCGCACACGCGCCCGCACGGCAAAATCTGGGGGGACCCTGGTCCACCCTGGTCCCGCTGGTCCTTTGCCTCTTTGTTCTGGCGGACCGAACGGAATCATTTGGGAGAGTGCCGGTCACCGGCATGCGTCTGGTTCAGGTTTGTCAAATCGCCGGCACCAGACAGTCGCAGATACATCACGGCCTTGCGAGCAAGCCGATCGAGTGTTACAAAGCAATCAACGAACATCGATCGCAACGTAACGAGCAGTCGGAATGGCTGAGGGGCGGTTTATCAGCTACCTGAGAGTGAGCACCGCGAAGCAAGGCGCAAGCGGCCTCGGGCTGGAGGCCCAGCGCGCGGCCGTTACCGAATATCTCAACGGCGGCCGTTGGACCGTCATCAACGAAGTGGTCGAGGTCGAGAGCGGCAAGCGGAACGACCGCCCCAAGCTCGCCGAGGCGCTGCGCCTCTGCCGGCTACACAATGCGACGCTGGTCATCGCGAAGCTGGACCGCCTATCCCGCGACGCCGCCTTTCTGCTGAATCTCCAGGCCGGCAACGTGCGCTTCGTGGCCGCCGATATGCCCGAGGCCAACGAAATGGTGGTCGGCATCATGGCCGTAGTGGCACAGGCAGAGCGAAAGATGATCTCGACCCGCACCAAGGCCGCCTTGGCCGCCGCCAAGGCACGTGGAGTGAAGCTCGGGGGCGATAGAGGCGTCGTCCCGCCGGCAGGCGCCAGCGCCCGCGGAGGCGCCGTCACGAAGTCTAGGGCCTCCGCTCGCGCGTGGGACGTGGCGCCGGTTATCGAGGAAGTACAAGCGGACGGTGCCGTGTCCCTGCGGCAGATTGCGGCCGGCTTGAATGCCCGGGGCATCCCCACCGCCCGGGGTGGCCAGTGGTCGGCCGTCCAGGTTAAGCGCGTCATGGAACAGCCCTGATAAGGTTCGGGGCGCTACCGGCAGCCATTGCCCCCGAGGCGAGCCCATAAGGGTCCCCCACGGCAGCCCGAGGCCGTCCACCAGGGCAAACCTGCTTGAAGGCCCCCCACCCCGGGCAAGAGGCTCGGCGCGGCGATTATAGCGGTGGTCACGTGCCACGGTCCCCCGAACCGGTTCTGTGACCCCCCACCTACCCCATTAAATTGGCGCAGGCTCACTCGGCAAAAACCCGGGGGCATGTCGGTGCGAAGACCGCCTACATCGCGCCAAGTTCACCGTGGGAGAAGCGCCCGCCATCGGTCGCATCGTCGAACGTCGTCATGGCGACCAAGCCGCTGGTGCGGAGCGCGGCCGTGATGGTGGTGGTTTTCCAGTGCCCCTGTGGGACGCCGACGCGGCAGCGTTCACCACGTGGGGCGCGGCCGTAGCGGCGCGCCATGGCCGTGGTCGCCGCGGTCTCGTCGAGGAAAACGAGCCTGTCGGGATCGAGTTCGTCCTGGGCCTCGAACCAGTCCTCGCGCTCGGCCTTAACGTCCGCGCGGTCCTGCTCAGCGGCGTGCGCTGTGTTTTTTTGCGCGTGATCCCATCACGCTTGAAGAAGCGCAACAGCCCGCTCTCGCTGGTCGCCACGCTCTGCTCGGCCAGCAGGATACTTAACTCCGACAGGAAGATCGTCGTCCGTGCCTCGTAGAGGCTTAGGATCAGGTCCGCATGCGTCTCGATGTGCCGCGAGCGCCGGTCGCCGCCTTGCGGCTTAGCCGCCACCCGGCCGTCCTGCCCGTAGCTCTCTTGTGAGCGTATCGCGCTGGACGGGCTGCCCCCGAAGCGCTTGGCGGCCCCGCGACGCGAGGCCCCTTCCTCCACGGCATGAACGACGCGCTCACGCAAATCGGACGACAACGGTGACGACATCGACCCTCCTGTCAAAAGCGGACAGGGAACCAGACCAGTCCGCTTCTGAAAACCTGGACCGACTCCACGTGATCGGCCGCCGCTCTAGTTGAAGGCCTGGAAGCGGACGTTCAGCTTTGCGCCCATCGTGGTCGTTTGCCTGGGTTCCGCAATATCTCAAAAGCGGACAGGAGAAGGTCGCGTAGTCGAAGGAAGGTCGGGCCGGCCACCGAATTGTCAGAGGAAGGGTTCGGTCCGCTCCAGCACAATCTTGCGGATCCGGTCCAGCATGGGTTCGCCGGTGCCGGCGTATTTGGAGGGGAGCGCGAGGACGGTTACCGCGTCGAACAACTGCCTTGCGCAGCTCGCCATCGCGACCGACGCGCGCGACGCTGAAAGTTCGATTGTTTGCGCAAGCGTCTTGAACGCTTCGGGGTCCAGGCGGCTGTCCTTTCCGGCGAGTTTAAGTGCCATCCGATCGTGTTCGAGGTTCGGAAAAACTCGCGTCGTCACCACGTCGTAGACTGGCGCCAAGCGGACCGAATCGAATCGCGCAGCCTCCGCATCGGCAACTTTGAGGAGCGCGACGTTTTTTAAGTGCATGTCGCCGTCGGCGATCAACCACGCGAAGACGGCGCGGCGGAATAGTAGCTCCACATCAGCATCCGGGTCCGTGGACAGGGGGCGTAGCCCTCGGGCTGCCCGTTCAATGGTGCTGTCGTATTTCCGGCTGGGTGGGAGATCGAGAACGGAGCAGAAATCCTCCATCGCGATGCGGTGCGCATCGTCTCTCGTTCGTCTGATGTCGAACCGCTCGACGAGCAAGGCCGGAGCCATGCCGTCGGGCATGTCGATAAGGGCAAACTCGGGGACAATGAATTGTGCGGCCTGGGCCAGGCTTAAGCAGATCCACTCGACTAGTGGAAGGTTTTCGAAACCGCTCGTGCCTGCAGGCTTGAGGATGTGAGTGAAAGGCATGTTAACAGCCGGGGTCAGATCCCCCTTCCGATCGAGATTCATTGGTGCCTTGATCTGGACGCCGGATAGTCTCGGCGTATCGCTTCTGGCAAACAGCTCTGCGAGCTTCTCTTGAAAAGATTGCTCGATATTCTGCTTGGTCGGGCCGCCATAGCGGCCCGTAAACAGTCCGTGTTTCTGAAAAACGGCCAAGCGGCCGTCGATGACATCCACCGGCAGGGTCGCGATCTCATTTGGGTCCTGAACGATGATCACGTTGGACATGTAGCGACTTCCGCTTCGCAGCGTCTCGCGTTCGTCCCGGTCGTTTAGGACCTGCGCCAGCCATCCCTCCGGCAGGAGCGATTCGATAAAGGGCGGTAGGCTGCCGGGACGCGTTTCCCGTATCAACACAAGCTGTTCATTGTCGGCTGCCTTCCATCGCCATTCGGCTCCGTCGTGCACTAGGTTGCCGACGATCTCGCCGTGCCACGCCACGACCAGATCGAGACGGGCCTGGTTGACAGGTGCCGCAGCTTGAACATTGTTCAGCAGATAATGTTCGGCGGCTTCGGCTTCGCGCACCCACTTATTTGCCCGACCGATCGTCCAGAGTGCGTCTGCCGCACGGTCGCGGCTCCCGAATTCCTGGATCAGCCGGTCGGCCATTTGCTTGCGCAGACCGGGGTCGATTGCACCCGCATGCTCGCTACGCTGCCGAAATGCCTCCAGAAAGCGTTGCCGTGGCGAGGACGCTTTGAGATGGATCTCGCCCATGTCATCGCCGACCATCACAGGGACCGTCGAGGGCTTCTGCGGTGCTTCGTTCTGGATGATCTCTAAAGCGCGTATGCGGGTCCGCTGGTTCCGCCGCCCGGTCAGGAACAAGCGACCGTCTACGGTCGGTGCCAGATTTGCCGCGCTGTAACCGGATAAATAGGCGTTCGGATACAAGAAGGCTGCTATGCGGACCGCATGGTCAATGATCGTTCGATTTATGTCGTCGGATGCGTCTACATAGATGCTGCGGTACACTCCGATCAGCTGGCCGACTTCAGCCGCTGCGTGCGCGCTTACGCGATCAATCGTCTCTCCGACAAGATGGAGTGCCATCGAATTTTCCCGTATCTCAGATGCGCGAAAGTTATGAGACGCACGGCGAAAAGCCAACGGGCTTAGCGGAACGGCATCGAAAATCGGCTCATTATGCGATCTACCTCACGATGGCGGTTCCAATGTCGCGAATTTTCGCGCATTATGATCCGGAGACCCTGGAACGTATCGCAACCATGACCCATTCAATCCCGACCGATGTCTTACGATACGTTCGCGACGCGGCCGACCTTACCCAGGCAGCGTTGGCCAAACTGATTGGGACAGTTCCAAGCGTTCTGTCCAAGCTTGAACGCGCCGAGGAAGCCGAACCCGAAATGGCAGAGCGCTACTTGAGCGCCATCGCGTCCGATCTCGCAAAGGAAGTCCAGGATTATTACGGTCGGACATGGCTTCAGGAAAGGCCGCCCTCGTTCCTGCATCCCGATCGAGAAGACCTCTGGACCATAAATCAAGCGCTTGCCGATCTAGCCGCGTTCGCAGCCGAAAATAACGATCCCATTCTACGCGGCCCGATAGGGCTTCTTGAGGGAGAGCTGCGGACGGCCGAGGCTTACCTGCGGAGACGCGATCACGTCATCGCATGGGTCGGCGACATAGGCGTGGGTAAGACGACGGCACTGACCTACGCGGTTGGACTGCTCGTCGGAGATGGCAGAAGCGGACGCAAACCCGCGTTTCCGGTCGGTTCTGGGCGAACGACCGTCTGCGAGACAGCTATTCGGAGCGCTCCTACCTACGGAATCCTCGTCGATGCGCTCGAGGACGAGGAGGTTTTGCGCCTGACCCGTGAACTCGTTTCCAGTCTCGTACCCGGCGCGACCGGCAGCGGCGTTTCCGCTGAAATCTCTCGCGTTCTGCGCAACATGTCCGAGACGAAACCCGAGTCTACCCTGGTCGGAGACGAGATCATATCGATCGACCCAATCGTCGAATACTTCAAAGGGAAACTCGGCATCGACGAAATAACCGATCGCCTTGTTGCCGCTATGAAGCTCGCGGATCGCAGGGAGCGGCAGATCATCCTACCCGAAGGAAGCGAAGATGGCCTAACTTGGGTTTCGACCCTTGTAACGAAGATTAACAACGGTCTCGAAAAACGCTTCAGCGTACCGCGCCGGATAACAGTGCTGATGCCATCAGCACATCTCGGCGCCGATAGTCAAAGTCTGCAGGTCGTCGACACGAGAGGCGTGGAGAGCGTGACGCAGCGCCCGGACCTTGCCGAGCATAGCGACGATCCGAGGACCCTCATGGTCCTTTGCACGAAGTTTGCCGATGCGCCGAACACCACGGTGCAGCGCCAGCTGCAGGAATCGGTCGAGAGCGGCTCGGACGCGGCCGAGAAATGCCGCCAATGCATTCTTGTCCTTCCTCGAGGAGACGAGGCGCTTGAAATGCCTGGATTCGACTTGCCGCTCCCGTCCCGACAGCAGGGCTACGCAATCCGTCGAAAGGATGTGCAGCAGGCTTTGTCGCAAGCTAGCCTACCCCAAACATCCGTCTACTTCTTCGATGCCCGAAACGACGATCCCGAAAAATTCTGGGCACAACTTCGTAGCCAAGTTGCGTCGATGCGAGCGGTCTATGGCGCTCGGGGACGTGCGGCTGCCGAAGGTGTCGCCAACTTGCGCGACAATGTCGATAGCGTTCGCGCGGCCCAAGCACGCAAGGATGTTGAGCAGGAAATGGAGCGAATTCTTGGTCAGGTTGCTGACCTTCCCGACATCAAGCGCCTCGCTCATCAAAACCTGATGGACCAGATGGCGATTGGCCATCACAGCTCGATCGCTGCATCAATCGTACGTCGCGGTGAATGGAATTCCTTCCAGTTCTCGCACATTCTCGGACAGGGCGTCCGTATCGACGCGAATCTTCGGACCAGTCCCCTTGCGCTACGGATCGAGCACAAGCTGGACGACCTAGAGGACAAGTATCAGGACCTCGCCGCAGTAGTCCGGAGCCTTCAGGCGCTTCGCGAGCGGCTTGCGGAGCGGCGTCAGGACTTCCTCGCGATCGCCCGAATTATCGGACGCGACGCCTACGGATCGCTGCTCGACGACGCAGATATCTGGACCAAAAGCGCGAGCCGCTACGGTCAAGGCTCCGGATACAAGCGCGACGTCGCAAGCATGTGGCGCGACTGGTTTGAAACCAGCCCGGACGCCGCCGACACGGCGAAAGCTACAAGCCACAGGCTACAGGATGCCTGGACCTCATCGGTCATCGAACCGCTTCTGCAAACAACACGTAGCGAATCGGACGGTACAGATTGACTTAAAAACTAGCGGTGGCTCCAACGTCCGTTTTGCCCACTGCTATGCCGGAAGCCGCCGTTCCGCCTTCGGCCAAATCGCGTCATTCGACATCGCTGCTTTGCGCCATCATCGGACATTCAAAGTGAGCCTCTAAGCAGACGTCCTGAAGGGTAAGGCCCTCAGGCTCCGGCGCGATGCTCATCATCGGCCGCCCCGACTGACCGAGGAGGGTAGTGCTGCTTACAAGATCATGGAACTGCGTCGCACCTCGCTCCGATCAGCCCACGAACTCTTCCACAATCAGATATCTGCCATCGGCATCAACGGGAGGCCAAGCTCCTTTAAGAACGCGTTGTGATTCACTGTGGCAATCCGGATTTCCTCTTCGAGTTTAATTAGCTCCTCGTGGGTTGCTGCAAGTTCTACCTCTTTGTTGACCACAGACGTGCTGATGTAGCGGGATATGTTCAGGCTGAAGCCTTCCTCAGCAATTCGATCCATACTCACGCGCTTGGAGTAACGGCTTTCTTCCGTGCGGAATTGGTAAGTGGAGATAATCTTTCCAATATGATCCGGCGCCCCATTCTTGCCATTTCCCAAATTATTTTGGCGCTTGTCCCTCAAGAAATATTCGGCCGCGTTGATGAAAAGCACGTCGTCGGGCTTCTTGCACTTCTTCAACACGAGGATGCAGACCGGGATGCCGGTTGAGTAGAACAGGTTGGCAGGCAGGCCTATGACCGTGTCGATGTGACCATCCTTCAGCAGCTTGGTTCGAATACGCTCCTCCGCGCCGCTTCGGAAGAGCACGCCGTGCGGCAGGATGATCGCCATAACGCCCTCATCCTTTAAATAGTGGAAGCCGTGCAGCAGGAATGCAAAGTCGGCGGCAGATTTGGGCGCCAGTCCGTAATTCTTGAACCGCACATCGTCGCCCATGGCCTCTGTCGGTTCCCAGCGGAGGCTGAAGGGCGGGTTAGCCACGATGGCATCGAAGGAGGGCTTTTTGGCGGGGTTCAACTCGCGCAGGATGTCCCAGTCGTTGGTGAGCGTGTCGCCGTGATAGATTTCGAACTCGGTGTCCTTCACGCCGTGCAGCAACATGTTCATGCGTGCGAGGTTGTATGTGGTGATGTTCTTTTCCTGCCCGTAGATTTTGCCGATGCCGTGCGGCCCCATGCGCTTGCGCACATTCAGCAGCAGCGAACCGGAGCCACACGAGAAATCAAACACGCTGGCGAGCCGTTCTCGCTTTCCGGTAGCGGGCTCCTGGCTGTCGAGCGTCACGATCGCGGACAGGATGTCTGACACCTGTTGCGGGGTATAGAACTCGCCTGCCTTCTTGCCCGAACCGGCGGCGAATTGGCCTATCAGATATTCGTAGGCGTCGCCCAGCGCATCAACATCAGAGGAGAAGTTGGCGAGCCCTTTGGCGATCTCTGTGATGATGGCGCAGAGCTTGGCGTTGCGATCAGCGTATGTCCGGCCGAGCTTGTCAGAGCCGAGATTGATTTCCGAGAACAGGCCTCCGAACGTGCTTTGGAACGAGTCGTTTTCGATGTATTTAAAGCCTGCTTGCAGGGTATTGAGCAACTCGCTGTCTTGTGTGCGCGCCAAATGGGCGATGCTGGTCCAGAGGTGCTCCGGCTTGATGACATAGTGCGCTTTAAGGCGCATCTGATGTTCAAAAGGCGCAACATCATCGGGATACTGCGCGTACCACACAGATAGAGGCGAGCGCCCGCCATTGCCGATCGCGCTGGTATTGGGGTAGTCGCGCCCCAGCTCCTTCTTCGCGGCCACCTCGTAATTGTCGGAGAGGTAGCGCAGAAAGAGGAAAGACAGCATGTAATCACGAAAATCGTCCGCGTTCATCGCTCCGCGCAACTGGTCGGCAATATTCCAGAGCGTCCTGCCCAGCTGCTTTTGAATTTGGTCGTTCATTGTACTTCCTGTACATCTTCAGGGAACAAAGCTGGGCTGAATGGATGCAGCGTAATAAACTGCTTCAGCAGCCTGCCAAAGTGCTCCTTGTTCTCAGGTATCATCTCGCGTGGCTCATATAACGAGTAGTCACCATGGCTCATCAGGTCGATAACCCGTTTGTAGATCGTCTCGTTTGGATCGTTCACTTCCGGCTTGATGCAGTCGTGCCATCTGGGATAGCCAAAGAAAGCGGCGGTCTGCTCCATGACCCGGCGCAACATGTTAAAATGATGAGTATACAGCGCCTCTGATTTCTGCGCCTGATGCATCTCAACCAGCGACGCTAGATGATAAAGAAACGGCGTACTATCGGTCTCTTGCACCTTGAAAATTTGCCCGCCCGCCTGTTTTTTCCGAATCAGAAAGTACATCCGAGGTTTCTTCATCTCGTTGCAGAGCACGTTGAAAAACAGCACGTGATGCGACGACACAACCACCCGAATGCGGCTCGGCGCGTCCTTCAACATCTGAGAAAGGTGATTCGCCACCATCACAGCGTTGGATTCATCGAGCGAAGAGATAGGGTCGTCTATGTACACATAGCGGACCCAAGTGTATGCCTCGGCCTCGTCTAGAGCGAGCTGAACGACGGCCAGGAAGAAGCACCAGATGAAAATGTTCTCTTCGCCGCGGGAAATCTTGATGTCTTCAACCGTGGCAGTGGTGCCAGCCGTTTCTACCACTCTCGAAAAACTGACCGCCCATTCCGTCGTATCGATCCTGAAGTCGAAATCGGTATAACGATGCAGCAGAGGACGGATACGGTTATCCATCTCCAACTCGTCCAAGCCCGCGAAAAAACGCGAGTTGCTGTTGATCTTAAGCACACGCGCACGGTCGTTCGCCAGATCGTTGTCCCAAAAGAAAAGGTCTTCGGTGAAGGCATTAAAGTAGAGCGTGTCCTGCAATGTCGTCTCGCCATCAGCACTCATCACCTTGCCGAGGTCCTTGAACGCGGTCGACAACCGAGTCTTGCCTGTGCCGTTATAGGCATAGATCAGAACCGATTTCTTCGCCTCAAGCTCGTCCCGCAGGTGCTGTGCCAACGAGCGCAGATCGTCGAAGGAGGCGTTTGGCACAGATTAAGCCTCCCCAACCCGGGGGAAAAGCCGCTGCATCAGCCCCTTCTTGTGGGTCTTGAGAGCGTCTAGCTTTTGGGCCTCGGTGGCGATAAGGCCATCTAGTGAGTTAAGGCAGTCGGCGACGCGCTGCTGCTCAGCCAACAGAGCCGGCCATGCCAACTCTAGGGAATTAAAGCGCGAGCTACCAAGATGAGCCACAGATGTTGTTTTGGTGGCAACGTTTGCAAAAGTTCCGTCTTTCTGGCATTTCCGAAAGGCTTGCGCCGCGAACTCCCGACAGGTTGAAGGGTACGCACGAAAGCGAAGTAGTTGGTTCTGCATCGCGCAACGTCCATCGAACTCGTCGCGGTACATCGCGGCGCGCCCGACGAGTTCCAGCGACTGGCCTTCGTTCAACAAGATGTCTCCATCGAGAATCTCAAAACGATCGAACTCAGCGTCTGTCATCGGCATCGTCAGCACATCTGAAAGGTCGATTGCGCCGTCCAAGACATTTTTCGTTCTCAGATATGGCCGCTGCGGGCCCAGTGCATTGACCGCCAAGGCCTTTCCCGCGAGCACACTGCCTCGTTCATCGACCCTCTTCACCTCCCACCCCTCCGCGTCGCGGAACTCAGGAAAGCGGAGGCGCGGTTGGGTCTCGGCTTCCTGGGTAAAAAGCTGCTGCATTAGGCCCTTCTTGTGGGCCCCTAGCGCCTCCACCTTCCGCCCCTGCGCCTCGATCAGCGCATCTGCAGAGTCCAGGCACTCCGCTATTTTTTGTTGCTCAGGAAGGTCTGGAACACAGATGTCACCCTTAAGGACATCAGCGTTATTGACCTTCATGTCATTCTTGGCGCCCTTCCTTACGATGGGCTGCAAGTACGAATTCAGGTGAAAGTCGACGGAAAAGAAATGATCTAAATAAGCTGGGCAGCAGTCAGGAGTGGGGCGATAGACCGCATACAAGGTGGAGACTATCCCGCGTTTGCCTTTGTTTTTCTTGATGATTCCGTAAGGATTTTTCTTGAGGGGGCTCTTGGTATAAACAATGTCACCGTGCTCAACGACATGATAGTCCTTGACGGTCACGCCAGCATAAGAGCGCCCCATGAACTCGATCTGGTTAACACAGCCATACTCACCAGATACGGAAAGAACGTCAGCGGGGCCAAGCTCAAGTGACCTGTTCCGATGCTTCGCCTCGAACAAGAGAGAGTTTAGCTTCGTGACGTGCCAGCCGTTTGCATCCTGAAACTCAGGAAAGCGCAAATTCGGCGAAGGAGCCGGTTCGCCATCCTTCGCTGTAGTGAATGTCCCTTTACTGCTCATAAGCGCTCAGCCCCGAAATCTCGCGCCCACCGGCGCGCTTAAGCAGCAGCGGCATCAGGTCGGCCATCAGGTCCAGTTCCTTCACCCGCCGCGCCTTCCAGTTCAGGCCAAGGGGCTCCATCAGGTCAGTCAGTGTCTCTCCGTCAAAGACCGAGCGTTGCAGGATGGTGTTGATGAAGCCCTGCAGCGCCTCCCCGGCCAGCCCGTGCTTACCCGCAATACCCGCCAGTTCAGCCGCGCTCTTTTCCGTCTTAAAGCGGTTGTAGCCGTCACGGATGGCCTTCTCATTAAGCCCCTCACCTGCCTTCAGCGTGGTGATATAGGCGGCGATATCTTCACGCTCGTCCATGAACTTGGCATCGGACTGGATCAGGCCGATCAGCTCGTGACGACTCATCTTCTGCTTGTCGGGGATCGCCTCGGAATAGCGGGCGATGAGGCCCATGATAAAGTCGTAGTCGATGACGGCAGAGGCAAAGAGGACAAACTCGAAATCGAGTTGGTCAGCTTCCGGCGTAGGCTTGTCTGCGCCCTTGCCCTGCTGAGCCCGAAGGCGCTGGGCTGTTTGCAGATAGGCACCGCGGAAACCCAGAAGTATTTCGCGCGGAAGGACCCGTTCGATCGTCGCGGCGTTACCCGGCGTCAAATCGGTGTACTGGTCAAGCTGGGTCTTAAGCCGTTGGACCTCCTTGAAATGCTCGATGAAGGCCGCGCGAGCCGCGTCGCCCTTAAGGTTGGGTACAGCGTCGGGGGCGCAGTAGAGGCCCTGCGATCTCATGAAGATATCAAGTTTCTGGACAGCGTTTTCCAACTTTTTGATGACCACAGGAGCCTTTTCGACCAGCCAGATTTCGCGTGCCTTTTCGGCGGCCGCCTCTCCCGAGAAGAGGGTGATCGCGGCATCGACGGCATCTTGCTGTTGGCGAAAATCGAGGATGTTGCCATAGGGCTTGGTGGCGTTCAGCACGCGATTCGTGCGCGAGAAAGCCTGGATCAGGCTGTGATGCCTCAGGTTCTTATCGACGTAGAGAGTGTTCAGGAACTTGGAATCAAAGCCGGTCAGCAGCATGTCAACGACAATCGTGATGTCGATCTTGTGGTACGGCTGATTGGGGTATGCCTTCTTGAGATCGGCATCCGGCCATTGCTGATCCTTGATGCGCTTCTGCACGTCTTGATAGTAGAGATCAAATTCACCAATCTTGTGGTTCGTGCCGTACTGGGCGTTGTAATCGGCGAGGATGGCCTTCAGCGCTTCCTTTTTTTTCTCCGGCTCAACCGCGTTGTCTTCCTTTTCCTGCGGCAGGTCTTCCTGGATTTGCTTCACATCAGAGTCGCCGTCAGCCGGCGGGGAGAAGACACAGGCAATGTTCAGCGGCCGGAAGCCGGGATCGGCGGCCAGTTTCTCGGCTAGCTTGGTTTTGAAAAGGGAATGATACTCGATGGCATCGTTGATCGATGACGTGGCAAGTAGGGCGTTGAACCGGCGCTGTCCGGTGGCCGCGTCGTGCTTGGACAGAATCGCCTCGATTACCGCCCGCTTCGCCAGTGGTTCACCCGGCTTGGGCACAGTCTTGCCCTGCGGCTTGTAATAGTCAACGTGGAACCGAAGGACGTTGCCGTCCTCGATCGCATGCGTGATCGTGTAGGTGTGCAGACGCT
This sequence comes from Methylobacterium sp. WL9, assembly GCF_008040035.1. Classification (NCBI taxonomy): domain Bacteria; kingdom Pseudomonadati; phylum Pseudomonadota; class Alphaproteobacteria; order Hyphomicrobiales; family Methylobacteriaceae; genus Methylobacterium; species Methylobacterium sp. WL9. The sequence goes on along the minus strand of NZ_VRVE01000001.1, from coordinate 201,889 downwards.
GCTGGAAGAGATCTTCCGTCGTCCTCATACTTGCCTGAGTGTCTTCGATTTTCTGCTGAGCCGCATTCTGATCGAAGATGGGGGTCCCCGTGAAGCCGAAGAGCTGAGCGCGCGGGAAAAATTCCTTGATGGCCTTGTGATTCTCTCCGAATTGCGAGCGGTGGCATTCGTCGAAGATGAAAGCAATTCGCTTGTCGCGAAGTGGTTCGAGCTGTTCCTTGAAGCTCTTCCTGCCGTCCTTTTTCTGCTGCTTGTTGCGCTTACTATTTTCGTCCAATGCGAGGCCGAGCTTTTGGATCGTGCAGACGATGACCTTGTCGGCGTAGTCGTCTGAGACCAGGCGGCGGACAAGAGATGCAGTGTTGGTATTTTCCTCGACGCAGCCTTCCTGGAACTTGTTGAACTCGTCGCGCGTCTGCCGATCGAGATCCTTCCGGTCCACGACGAAGAGACACTTCTCGATGTCCGGATTGTCTTTGAGGAGCGTTGACGCCTTGAAAGAAGTCAGTGTCTTGCCGCTGCCCGTCGTATGCCAGACGTAGCCGTTACCGCAGTCTTGCGCGATGGAGTCGACAATCGCCTTGACCGCGTAGACCTGGTACGGCCGCATCATCAGGAGCTTCTGCTCGCTCGCCACTAAAACCATGTAACGGCTGATCGTCTGGCCGAGGGTGCACTTGACGAGGAAGGTCTCGGCAAAACTGTCGAGGTGGACAATTTTCTTGTTGTCGACATCCGCAAACTCGTAGACCGGCAGAAAACGCTCTTCCGCATTGAATGCGAAGTGCCGAGCATTGTTGTTTGCGAAGTAGAACGTCTTATCGCGGTTGCTGACGATAAATAGTTGGAGGAAGCACAGAATTGTCTTCGTGTAGCCGTTTCCCGGATCGTTCTTGTACTCAACGATTTGCTCCACAGCACGACGCGGGCTGATCCCGAGACTCTTCAGTTCTACCTGAACGACCGGCACCCCGTTGATCAAGAGAAGGACGTCATAGCGATGGTGACTGTTGTCCGTATTGATGCGAAGCTGGTTGATAACCTCGAAAGAGTTCTTGCACCAATCTTTGATGTTGACGAGGGCGTAATTGAGCGGAGTGCCATCATCTCGCGTAAAGCTGCTTCGCTCACGAAGAGTCCGCGCGGCGGTAAAAACATCCGGCGTGACAATTTCGTCTATGAGACGAGCGAATTCGGAGTCAGTGAGGCGAACGCTATTTAATGATTCAAACTTCCCGCGGAAATTGCTCTCTAACGCTACACGATCTCGGATATCGGGACGGTAGTCCCATTTGAGATCCTTCAGCTTTGTGACGAGCGACTGCTCCAAGGCGCGTTCGAGGTTATCCATAGGGAAAGCCGCGGTCGAGGTTGTCCATGGGGGGAGCATCGCTCCCCAAGCTCTGAGGGGTATGCGTGATTTGCATTAGGGCGCCAGTACCTCAGACAGAGAAAAAAAGGTAGCAGGCGTAGGCGTTGCAACGTCCCATGATTGTCGCTCTGCGCGTGCCAAGATCGGGACTGTAAGCCGATCACAATGGCATGCCCAGGTTGGCGGTTTGGCTACCCTGATCATCGCTGCACCCTATGCAGCACCCTTAAAGCCGTACTGTCAGCAAGCGGACGTTTGGGGCGTCCGCAACGGGTCACGACCGGACCTTCCCCTTTCGGCTCGAAGCAGACGTTCTACCTCTGACCCAAAAAAAGGCCGCGCGCGATCGCAGCGGCCTTTCCGACTGGTACTTTGTGGCGGTTAAGCCTCCGGGGTGTACATGGCCTCCACCTCCCACAAACCGGACGGCTGGCTGTGGAGCTGCCAGAAGTGCTCGGCTACTGCTGTGGCGTCCTTCTGGCTGTTCATGAAGCCCGCAACCGTCACGGTAGCGACGTGCACGCCCTTCTCCTTGAACGGCTGAGGGCTAGGGGGGCAAAGGGCACAGTCCGTCTAATTGAGGCTCCGTGCGCTTTAGGCCACCGTGCAGGGTAAACTGCGAGCGCAAGGATGCAACATGCGTTCTGATGCTTCCCATAGGCTTCCCAAGGGATTTATTGGGAAGCAACTAAGCTGGAAAAATCACGCTAACTATTTGATATCTTTGGTGGGCGGTGACGGACTCGAACCGCCGACCCTCTCCGTGTAAAGGAGACGCTCTACCAACTGAGCTAACCGCCCGGGCAACGGCCGGGAGCGTTACGGAAAGCGCCCGGGTTTCGCAAGCGTCGCGGGCGGTTCAATAATGCGGTGGCGGGGCCTCGGGGCCGCTGCCGGCGCCGCGGGCGGAGGCTTCTTCGAGTTGGGCGGCGAGGCGCTCGACGCTGCGGGTGAGCTTGTCGATCATGCGCCATTGCGCGGTGATCGTGGCGTTCAGGTCCTCGATCACGGCCTCCTGCTCGGTGAGGCGGATCTCGAGGCGGTCGAGGCGGGCGTCGGTCATCAGCGCAGGGCCTCCGGCGGGTGGTCCGGCCGCTCGACGAGGCCCGGCCCGAGCGCGATGCGGTCGTCGAAAACGAAGCAGTCGCCGGTCCAGCGGCTCTCCGCCTCCGGCACGGTCTCCAGGTATTTCAGGATGCCGCCCTTGAGGAGATGCACGGTCGCGAAGCCGCGCCCCTTGAGATAGGCCCCGGCCTTCTCGCAGCGGATGCCGCCGGTGCAGAACAGCGCGATCTCCGGTGTCGCCGCCGGGTCGAGTTCGTCCGCGAACGCACGAAACTCCCCGAAGGTCTTCAGGCCGGGATCGACGGCGCCTTCGAACGTGCCGAGCGCTACCTCGAAGGCGTTACGGGTGTCGACCAGCAGCAGGTCCGGCCGCTCCAGCAGGGCGTTCCAATCCTCCGGCGCGACATTGGTGCCCGTGCCGCGCGCCGGATCGGTGGCGCCGTCGTCGAAGGTGACGATCTCGGGCTTGAGCTTGACCTTGAGCCGGCGAAACGGCGGGCCTTCCGCCGTCGAGAGCTTATATTCGAGGTTGTCGAGCCGCCCGCCGAAGAGGTTCGGGGCGTTCAGTTCGCTCAGGAACGCGTCGATCGCCTCCGCCGACCCCACCACCGTCCCGTTGATCCCCTCCCCAGCCAGCAGCAGCGTGCCGGTGATGCCGAGCGACCCGCACAGGGCCTGCAGCGGCGCCTGCAACGCGGCGGCGTCGGGGAGCGGGGTGAACTGGTAGAGGGCGGCGACGGTGTGGGGCATTGGGATGCGCATCTAACAGTACCGCGCATGCGGGGAAACTTTCGATGTGCCGCGATGTATCAAGACCACCAACGGAATGGTTCTGTAACTCCGAGGACGGTCGAGCCCCTGACGGGAGCGCGAAGCCATTTCACCTATCGTAGGACTTAAATCTTGACATTCCGATGGCGATTGGATAGAAGGGCCAATCTTCGGAGGCTTGCGCGATGTCACGTCACTTAGACTTTGATCGAGCTTTGCAAATTGCGCGTATAGATCTAGCGCGTCTCAAACTGAAGACAGCACTTGTGCGGCACGCACTCGGTCAGAAAGGATATAATCCAAGCCAGCCTCGCAATCCTGCAGGCCAACCCAATGGAGGTCGGTGGACAGGAGACGACGGATCAGAGGCATCGAAAAGCCGCCAAGCTCGGCAAAACCCACGAATACGTCTCGCTCAGAATTCTCAGGATTTCTGTGACGATCAGTACAAACGTGATGTCTTTCAATGTAAAATGGTCGGCTTGCGGAGTTGCTACTCCCAGGCAATGGTTCGTCTCGTGGCATGTGAGCGTGGTCACGATATTCCGCCGCTGAATTATTGACGAGGGAAAATGATCATCGCGACCCGCAATCTCAGTGTTCAAGAAAATGGCGTACGACATCCGGTTCAAGTTCGTCTATTTGCACCTGAACAAGACGGCGACAGCTGGATGTGTCGATATGAGATCGATTGGCCGGAAGTCACGAGGAAAAGTTTTGCCGCCGGATTGGACACGATTCAGGCGCTGCACTTGGCACTGCAAAAAATCGGTATCGATATCTACATGAGCAAGCATCATGAATCCGGGGCGCTCATCTGGATCGATCCCGATGATGGGTATGGATTTCCGGTTCCGAAAAATGGACGGGATTTCCTTATCGGGTCGGATAAAGCCTTCGAAGGTCGATAGCCTTACGAGGTCTTGCCGGGACGCCATTTGATCAATGCGCCTCCTCCCAATTCCCAGCCGCCCGCGCCTCCACCACCAGCGGCACGCGCAACACCACAGCTGGCGCCGGCGCCTCCACCATCACCCGTGAAATCACCGGGATCGCCGCTGCGATCTCCTCCTCCGGCGCCTCGAACACCAGTTCGTCGTGCACCTGCAGCAACATGCGTACGTTCAGGCGCTCGGCCTTCAAGGCTCCCTCCATGCGGATCATCGCCCGGCGGATAATGTCGGCGGCGGTGCCCTGGATCGGGGCGTTGATGGCCTGGCGCTCGACCGAGGCGCGCTCGTTCGGGTTGTTGGAGCGGATCTGCGGGTAGTGGCAGACGCGGCCGAACAGCGTCTTGACGTAGCCGTGCTCGCGGCAGGATTTCTTCGTGGTGTCGATGTAGTCGCGGATGCCGGGAAACCGCTCGAAATACTGCTTGATGAAGGCCGAGGCCTCTTCGCGGCCGATGCCGAGGCGGTCGGCGAGGCCGAAGGCCGAGATGCCGTAGATGATGCCGAAGTTGATCGTTTTCGCCTTGCGGCGGAGGTCGCTCGTCATCTGGTCGAGGGGCACGCTGAACATGGCGGAGGCCGTGGCCGCGTGGATGTCGAGGCCCTGCTCGAAGGCTTCGCGCAGCTGCGGAATGTCGGCGATGTGGGCGAGGAGCCGCAGCTCGATTTGGCTATAGTCGGCCGAGATCAGCCGCGTGCCCTCGGGCGCGACGAAGGCCTTGCGGATGCGGCGGCCCTCCTCCGTGCGGATCGGGATATTCTGTAAGTTTGGTTCGGAGGAAGAGAGCCGGCCGGTCGTCGTCGCGGCGAGCGCGAACGAGGTGTGGATGCGGTCGTCCGAGCGGTCGGCGTGCTCCTGCAGCGAGTCGGTGTAGGTCGATTTCAGCTTCGAGAGCTGGCGCCAGTTCAGGATTTTCTTCGGGAGGTCGTGGCCGGCCTGGGCCAGCTCTTCGAGAAGAGTCGCGGGGGTGGCCCACTGGCCGGACGGGGTCTTCTTGGCGCCGGGCAGGCCCATCTTGCCGAACAGGATGTCGCCGATCTGCTTCGGCGAGCCGACCTGGAATTTCTCCCCGGCGTCCTCTTGGATCTCCTCTTCGAGCCGCGCCAGGATCTGCGAAAAATCGCCCGAGAGGCGGCTCAGCATGTTGCGGTCGATGCGGATGCCCTCCGCTTCCATGCGGGCGAGCACGGGAATCAGCGGCCGCTCCAGGGTCTCGTAGACGGTGACGCGCCGCTCGGCCGCGAGCCGCGGCTTCATCATCCGCCACAGGCGGAAGGTTACGTCGGCATCCTCGGCGGCGTAGGCGGTGGCCTTGTCCAGGGGTACGCGCTCGAAGGTGATCTTGTTGCGGCCGGTGCCGCAGACCTCGGAGAAGCTGATCGGCGTGTGGCCGAGATGGCGCTTGGAGAGCTCGTCCATGCCGTGCCCGCCCTTGCCGGCATCGAGGACGTAGGAGATCAGCATGGTGTCGTCGAAGGGCGTGATGGCGATATCGTAGCGCGCCAGCACCGACAGGTCGTACTTGATGTTCTGGCCGATCTTGAGCGTGCCGGGGTCTTCCAGCAGCGGCTTGAGTGCCGCCATCGCCTCCTTCAGCGGGATCTGGCCCGCGACCGGCTCGGTGATCTCAGACGCGCCCTTGTCCCCGAACAGGTCGCCGCCGCCCTTGGCCTCCATGTGGGCCAGCGGGATGTAGGCGGCGCGGCCCGCGCCGACGCAGAGCGAGACGCCGACGAGGCCGGCGCGCTGCGCGTCCAGCGCATCGGTCTCGGTGTCGACGGCGACCACGCCCGCCTCGAACGCTTCGGCGATCCAGGCATCGAGCTGTTCGCGCGAGCGGATGGTCTCGTAGGCGGCGGTGTCGAACGGCTTGACGGATTCAGCCGCGCGCGCGCTGACGACGGTGGACGGCGTCGGCTCGGCCGGGCCGCGTTTTTTGGCAGTCGGCGCATCGGGTAGATCGAGACCGGCGAAGGGGTCGACGTCTGGGGGGGCTTCGCCGGGGCCCCGCTCGGCGCCGCCGGCCTCGGTCTCGGGATCGTCGAAGGGCACGTCGCTGTGCGGGTCCCCTGCCCCGGGCGCGAGCGCGGGGTCCGGCTTCACCTTCTCCGGGTCGACATGCAGCATGTCGGCGATGCGGCGGGTGAGCGTGTTGAACTCCATCGCCTTCAGGAAGCCGACGAGTTTTTGCGGGTCGGGCTGCGGCACGCCGAGGTCGTCGAGACCGACGGGCACGGCGACGTCCTCGACCAGCGCCACCAGCTTTCGCGAGAGCCGGGCCTGCTCGATGTTGGCGAGCAGGGTCTCGCGGCGCTTCGGCTGCTTGATCTCGCCCGCGCGCTCCAGCAGCGGCTCGAGGCCGCCATATTCCTTGATCAGCGCGGCGGCCGTCTTGAGGCCGATGCCGGGGACGCCCGGCACGTTGTCCGAGGTGTCGCCGATCAGCGCGAGCGCATCGCCGATTTGGTCCGGGTTCAGCCCCTCCCACTTCGCGACGATGGCCTCGCAATCGAGGTTGCGCTCGGGCCGATAGCCCGGTTTGCCCTTGGCGCCGGATTCGAAATCGTAGAACCGGATCTTTTCGGAGACGAGCTGCATCAGGTCCTTGTCGGAGGACACGATGATGACGCCGGCCCCGCGCGCCTCGGCCTGCCGCGCATAGGTCGCTATCAGGTCGTCGGCTTCGTACGTGTCCATCTCGATGGCGTGCAGGCCGAAGGCGCGCACCGCGTCGCGCATCAGCGGCATCTGCCGCTTGAGGTCGTCCGGTGCGTCGGGGCGGTGCGCCTTGTATTCGGGGTAGAGCGCCTTGCGGAACGAGTTCTCGGATTTGTCGAAGACGATGCCGAGATGGCTCGGCTTGATCCCGGCCGCGCCGTCCTGGAGGAACTGGGCGATCTTGGTACAGAACAGCCGCACCGCCCCCGTCGGCAGGCCGTCCGAGGGCCGGGTGTTGTACTTCTGGTCCTGGTTGATCGACTGGAAATACGCGCGGAAGATGAAGGACGAGCCGTCCACCAGGATCACCTGATCGCCGTCGCCGACGGGCTTCTTCGGTTGGGCGTCTGGCTCGGCGGTCATGCGGTCGGACTCTTGTGCGGGTCGTGGCCCTGTCTAGAGGGACGCGCGCGGGCGCGCCACCGTCGCCATGGGCAACGGAGCCGCGGGCCGGGCGTTCTCGATGCCGACGGGATCGCCCGCTTTCAACGAAGACGTTACGGGAGAACAGGATGAGGAAACACGTCAGATCGGGCCTGCTCGCTGCTTTCGCTTCGCTCGCGGTCTCCGGCGCGGCCTTCGCGGCCGACGATCACGGACTGGTGGAGACGCCCGACGCGGCGTCGGTGACATACGGTCCCGGCCCGGCGAACCTGCCGAAGGGCACGCAGCTCGCGGTGCTCTCAGGCGACCCTTCGAAGCCCGGCCCGTTCGCGCTGCGGATCAAGTTTCCCGCCAACACGCTGATCGCGCCGCACACCCATTCGAAGCCCGAGACGCTGACGATCCTCGGCGGCGCGATCTTCCACGAGCACGGCAAGACGGTCGACAAGACCAAGGGCAAAGAGCTGCGGGTCGGCGGCTTCGTCTACCTGCCGGAACTGATGCCGCATTCGCTCTGGACCACGGACCAGCCGGTGGAGCTGCAGGTGAACGGCTCCGGCCCCTTCGGTGTCGACTACATCGACCCCGCCGACGACCCGAGCGAGAGCCGATAGCCCACGGGGCATCGCCGCGGCGGCATCGTGCGGCGGAGCAGGAGCACCGCCGTTTTCGTGTGGAGCGAGGCGCGAAGGGACAAGCTGTCGATCGCTGCCGCGATCGCCGTCGAAGCTTCGAATAAATATTCGCCAGTCCAGAAACGCGTTCATGATAATTTAAGATTTAATCGCTGCGTGCGCGGAACCCTCCAGCGCATCCTTCCGTTGAAATCGGGTCGGCCCAGCTTGGCGGAGCCGTAAGGGAGAAGGCATGCGCTTGCACTGGAATGCCCGCGCTCGAAAGCCTCTCGCCGTCGGTCTTGCCGCGGCCGGTTTGATCGTCATGACCGTCGGCGTCCATGCCCAGGACGGCGGCAGCTTCTTCGACATGTTGTTCGGTGCCCAGCCGCGACAGGCGGCCCCTGTCGCGCCAGCCTATGGCGGCCAAGGCGCCTATGGCGACGGCTATCGTCGTCGTGCCCGTTCCGATCGGCGGCATGCTTGGAAGCTCAAGACGCGCTACGCCGCCCTGCCCCGCGCGGAAGCGGTCAAGGGCGATCCCGACAAGATCCTCGGCAAGCAGCCGGTCGATCAGAAGGCGATTCTCGACAACCCGACCAAGGCGCTCCTCGAAGACAAGACGCTGCGGCCCGGCGACATCGTCGTGATGCCCGGTGGCCCGAAGGTGTTCACCGGCGGCTCCGAAAAACGCCATCGCATGAGCGACTTCGAGGACGTCAAGCATTCGCGCATGGTCGACAGGAAGACGCGTGGACAGCTTCTGGCGATGATGGTGCCGCTCGGCGCGATGCCGGCCGATCAGGCCCGCAAGGTCATGGCGGTGAAGCTCAAGCTCGCCACGCAGGACGAGATCGAGGCTGCCGAGGCCGGTAGCGCTCTCAAGGAGGCCACCGCCGGCCCGCGCATGATCATGCCGTGGAAGACCACGCCCTGACGTGATCGGTGGGGCTCAGGTCGCCAAGTCGCCGACGCGCTTGAGATCGTTCACGAAGGCCGCATAAGCCGCGGCCTTCGCAGCCTCGTCCGGCAGGCGCAGCAGGTAGGACGGGTGGACGGTAATGAACCCCTGGAAGGGCTTGCCGCCGAAAGCGAAGGGTCCGCGATTACGCGTGATCGGCACGGCCTTGCCGGCCAGGGCCAGCACCGCCGTCGCCCCGAGCGCCACCACGATCTTCGGCCCGACGAACTCCAGTTCGCGATCGAGCCACCAGCGGTAATGGCTGACCTCGCCGGCCGTCGGCTTCTCGTGGATCCGGCGCTTGCCGCGCTGGGTGAACTTGAAGTGCTTCACCGCATTCGTGACGTAGGCGTCGCCGCGCGTCAGCCCCGCCTCCTGCATCGCCCGTGAAAACAGCTGTCCGGCCGGCCCGACGAAGGGGCGCCCCTGCAGGTCTTCCTGGTCGCCCGGCTGCTCGCCGACGAAGGCGATCGTGGCGCCCAAAGGTCCCTCTCCGAGCACGGCCTGCGTCGCGCCGGGCACCAGAGGCTCCGAGCGCTTGATGATGGCGTTGAGCTCGTCGAGCGAGGTCGGGTTCTGGTCGGCCATCGCGGCGACGGCCTTTGCGGGATCGCGCTTGATCGGCATTTGCGGCGGCCTCTCGATCATCTCCGTGGTGCGGGCGGCGGCCTGCCGGACTAGGGCCGGGATCGCGGCCGTTTCCGGCATGTTCTTCCAATACTTCTTCGGCATCTCGGCCCGCATGGCGTCGAGGTTGAGCCGGGCCGGGTTGAAGGTGCTCTCGTAATAGCCCTGCCAGCCCGCCTCGAAGCCGTCGCCGTCCGGCACGTCCTCGCGCCGGCCCGGCGGGCCGAAGCGGACGGTCTCGCCGTCCCAATGCGCGGAGCCCTCCGGCGTGAGGATCGACCAGTCGAAGGCGCGGAAGCGGTCGACGAAGAACGGTGCGGCCGCTTCCAGGATGTGATGGTCCGGCTCGAACCAGGCCGCGAAGGTCTCGCGGACACCGCCGGCCACGCGGCGGAAGCGCAGGAAGGCGTGCATCTTGTGCAGGTCGCGCCCGATCGCCTTCCGCATCAGGTGCAGGCGGTGGACGAGCGGATCGCTCGCGACCTCGAGCAGCGCGCGTTCGCCGCGGGTGACGCGCCAGATCAGGGCGTAGAGCAGGGCGTAGCGCTCCGGGTCGCGGTGGGGCACCACCATCGGGATCAGGGCGGCGACGGCGCGGGGCAGGCTGAGCGGCGGGCCTCCGGTCTGCACGACGGCGCTGTCGAACAGGCCCGGCGCCTCGCCGATCTGCCAGAGCACGTGTTCGGGGGGGAAGCCGGCGGCGATCAGGCGGCGGGCGGCGGCGCGGAAGCCCGTGAGATCGGCGCCGGGGGCGAGTGAGGCGACGGAAACCCCTCTCTCCTCTCCTGCGGAGAGGGAAGGGTTCGACGGCAGCACGCTCGGCATCAAAACAAGCTCAACTGCTGCGCCGGCTCCGCCAACTGTGCCCTTAAGTCGAGCCGTTGGCTCCCCGCGCTCGGCTTGAAGTCTTCCGCGATCAGGAACGCCCGTGCCCGCTTCAGCCCCGAAGTCAGCCGGGCGACGTCGTCGAGACGAAGCGACGTATGGCGGCGCGCCTTGAGAATCGTGTCGACCGCGCGGGTCCCCAAACCCGGAACCCGAAGAAGCATCTCGCGGTCGGCGCGATTCACGTCGACCGGGAAGAGATGGCGGTTCTTGAGGGCCCAGGCGAGCTTGGGGTCGACATCGAGCGCCAGCATGCCGCCGTCGGTGGCGTCCGCGACTTCCTGGGCCGAGAACTTGTAATACCGGATCATCCAATCGGCCTGGTAGAGCCGGTGCTCGCGCTTCAGCGGGGGCGCCTGCGGCGGCAGGGCCGAGGAGGCGTCGGGGATTGGGCTGAAGGCGGAGTAGTAGACGCGCTTCAGGCCGAAGGTGCTGTAGAGGAACGAACTCTTGGCGATCATCGCGGAATCGTCGGTGGCGTCGGCGCCGACGATGACCTGGGTGGATTGCCCGGCCGGCGAGAAGCGCCGTTTCTCCGCCTTCGCCTCGACGATGCGCTCGCCGATCTGGCCCATGGCGTGCTGGATCGTGGCGCCACTCTTCTCCGGCGCCAGCTGATTCAGGCTTTCGTCGGTCGGCAGCTCGATGTTGATCGAGAGCCGGTCGGCGTAGAGGCCGGCCTCCTCGATCAGCCAGGGGCTCGCCTCGGGGATCGACTTGAGGTGGATGTAGCCGCGGAAGCCGTGCTCGCGCCGGAGCTTCTTCGCCACCAGCGTCATCTGCTCCATCGTGTAGTCGGGCGAGCGGATGATGCCGGAGGAGAGGAACAGGCCCTCGATGTAGTTGCGCTTGTAGAACTCGACAGTGAGTGTGACGACCTCATCGACCGAGAAGCGGGCGCGCTGCACGTTCGAAGAGCGCCGGTTCACGCAATAGACGCAGTCGAACAGGCAATAGTTTGTCAGCAGGATCTTGAGGAGCGAGACGCAGCGGCCGTCCGGCGTGTAGGCGTGGCAGATGCCGGCGCCCGTGGTCGAGCCGAGTCCATCCTTGCCGGCCTTGCGCTTCGGTGCACCCGACGAGGCGCAGGACGCGTCGTACTTGGCGGCATCCGCAAGGACGCGGAGTTTCTTGGCGAGAGCTTCATCCATCGAACGGAAGATGAACGTCCCGTCCGGTGCGAACAAGGCCGGAGGCGCTGGAACCACGCCTCCGGCCGCGCGAAGGGGTGTGACCGATCAGCCCTGGTCGAGCGTGGCCTGAAGCGTGACCTCGGCGGTGAGCAGCTTCGAGATCGGGCAACCGGTCTTGGCGTTGCCGGTCAACTCGTCGAACTTCGCCTGGTCGATGCCGGGGATCTTCGCGGTCAGCGTCAGGGCCGACTTGGTGACCTTGAAGCCGTCACCGTCCTTGACCAGCGTCACCACCGACTTGGTGTCGAGGGCGTCGGCCTTGAGGCCGGCCTCCTGCAACTGGAAGGCGAGCGCCATGGTGAAGCAGCTCGCATGGGCCGCCGCGATCAGCTCCTCCGGATTGGTGCCGGGCTCGTTCTCGAAGCGGGTGTTGAAACCGTAGGGGTTCTTGTCGAGCACGCCCGACTGCGTCGTGATCGTGCCCTTGCCGGACTTGCCGTCGCCTTCCCAGTGGGCGCTCGCGTGGCGGTCGGTCATTCGGTACTCCTTGCATCGGGATGGTTGCGCAATGGAGATCGAGGTGGTGCGCAACGCCGCGAAGTCGAGGCCTGTCTCTACGGGTCCGGCCCGTCGTCGGTCGCGTCGATGACCGCTTTCGCCACCGGATAAGAGAACCCGGCCCGCGCCATCGCCGCGAGATCGCGTTCGCGGTAGGCCGTTCGCGCCTCCGCCCTGCGATGCGGGCCGAGGCGGCGGCGGCGGGCATAGGCCTGCGCGGCCGTCGATTCGATGGTCCCGCTATCCTCCGCCTCCTCCTGTTCGGCAGCGAAGGCGGCTTCGACGACGGCGCGGTCGACACCCTTGGCGGCGAGCGCCGCTCCGGCCCCGCGGGTCGAGGCGCCGCGCCGGCGCAATGTCGCGAGGCGGGCCGTGGTGAAACGCTCGTCGTCGACGAGGCCGGCGCGCACGGCGCGGGCGACGGTCTCGTCGATGATGCCGGAATGCTGGCCCGGATCCTCGTCGCGCTCGCGGGAGCGTTTGGCCACGCGACGGGCTAGTACGCGGCGCAGCATCTCCTGCGTGGCGCTGTAGCGGTCGAGGTAGTGCAGGGCGACGCGCTCCAGCCACGCGGCCGTGACGGGAGGCGTGGGTCTTGCTTTCGCTCCAGGCGCAACATTCCGGGGCTTCATCGGTTCTTCACGATCTGGACAGGTTTCCGATCCATGATTTCGGTATGGATAGCACGCCGCAACGATCGCTTCGGCGCTCCGTCGCCGCCTTCCTGTCTGCCTTCCTCATGAGGCGGGAATGGCTCCTCGTCCTGCTCGCTCTCGGCCTCGCGGCCGTCGCCGGGGCCGTGGTCTATCTGTCCCGTCCGACAACCCTCACCGTTGCGGTCGGCCCGCGCGACGGCGCCGAGGCGGCGCTGATGGACGCCTATGCGAAGGCGCTCTCGCGTAACCGCGAAGACATCCGCCTGAACCTGCTGCCGCTCGACGGCGTTGAGGACAGCGCCAGGGCGCTTCAGGAGAATCGCGCCGACCTCGCCGTGGTGCGCCCGGACGTGAAGCTGCCGGATAACGGGTTGACGCTCGCCGTGCTGCACGACGAGGCCCTGATCGTCGCCGCGCCCGAATCCTCCGGCATCGAGACCTTCCCGGATCTCTCGAAGCGCCGCCTCGGCGTCCTCGTCCGCCACGAGGCCGACCTCGGCTTCATCAACCACCTGCTCGACTTCTACGATTTCGTGCCCGCCACGGGCAGCGAGGCCGCCATCGGCAACGCCCTCGGCGCGGGCCGCGTCGGCATCGTCCCACTCAAGGCCTCCGAGGTGAAGGCGGCGCTCGACGAGAAGCGGGTCGACGCCGTCGCGGTGATCGCCTCGCCCGCCTCCAAGCCGGCGGTGTCCGTCGTGCGCGCCGTCGCCGCGGCCTCCACCGACCGCAAGGTGACGCTCGTCGGCGTGCCGGACGGCAAGGCGATCATCCAGCGCTTTCCAGAGCTGCAGCCGATCTCGGTGCCGGCCGGCACCTTCGGCGGCCGCCCGAAGCTGCCGGAAGAGGATGTGGAGACCTTGGGCGTCTCCTACCGCCTGATGGCGCGCGGCTCGGTGAGTCGGGTCGCGGTGGCCTCGGTGGTTCAGCACCTGTTCGAGTGGCGGCCGCGGCTCGCCGCGGTCACGCCGCTGGCCAACCAGGTCAAGGCGCCGGAATACGAGACCACCGTCACCGCGACGAGCGCACGTCTGCCGAACCACCCCGGCGCCGTCGACTATTTCGAACGCGAGCAGCAGACGTTCCTCGAACGCTACGAGGACTGGATCTACCTGCTCGCGTTCTTCGGCGGCACGATCGGCTCCGCCTTCGCCTGGCTCGGCCAGCGTCTCGCCCGCAAGCGCCGCGAGCGCGTCGACGGCGTGCTCGACCGCCTGCTCGACATCCTGGCCGAGGTCCGGAACGCGGAAAGCATCGAAGCGCTCACCGCCATCGGCCGCGAGATGGACGGGCTCGTCGCCGACGTGGTGCGTCAGGCCCGCGAGCGCTCGATCGACACCCGCGTGCTCAGCGCGCTGATCCTCGCCATCGATGCCGTCCATGCCGCGCTGGACGACGCCCGCCGCAGCCTCGGCGTCGTAGCGCCCCTGGCCGAGAGCCCCGGTACGGCTCGAGTGCGTACGGCCCGGCTGCTGTCGCTGAACTTTCCGGCGGCCGAGTAGAGCAGGCGTCCTCAGCCCTTCGCGTCGTCGAGCAGGCCGGCCAGCCCCTCGCGATAGGTTGGGAATGCGAGTTGCACCCCGAGTTCGTCGCGGATCAGGCGATTCCGCACGCGCTTGTTCTCGCCATAGAAACTGCGCGCCATCGGGCTGAGTTCGGCTGTCTCGAAATCGACCACTGGCGGCAGCGGCAGGCCGGTGAGCGCCGCGGCGTGCTCGATCACGGTCTGCGGCGGCGTCGGCTCGTCGTCGGTGACGTTGTAGATCGCGCCCGCCCGTGGCCGCGCGATCGAGGCGGCGAGCGTGGTGGCGATGTCGGCGACGTGGATGCGGTTGAAGACCTGGCCCTCCTTCACGATCCGCTGCGACTTGCCCTCGCGCAACTTGGTGATCGGGCTTCGGCCGGGGCCGTAGATGCCCGAGAGCCGAAACACCTGCACCGCCTTGCCGGTCTCGGCGCCGAGCGCCAGCCAGCCCTCTTCCGCTTCGAGCCGTCCCTTGGACCGGCCGCTCTTCGGCAAGGCCGCGACGCTCTCGTCGATCCAGCCGCCGTTCTGGTCGCCGTAGACGCCGATGGTCGAGAGGTAGCCGATCCAGCCGATCCGGCTCTCGGCGATGGCCTCCCGGTGGCGGGCGAGGACGGTGTCGCCCTCTCGGCCCGGCGGGGCCGAGACCAGCAGCAGGTCGGTGTCGGCGAGGTCTCCGGCGATGCGGTCGTCGTCGGTGTCGGGGCCGAAGGCGCGCATGGCGAACCCTGTCTCCGCGGCGATCGCCTCCGCCCGCGCCTCTTCCGTGACGGTGGCCCGCACGGTCGCGAAGCGCGCCCGCTCGCGCTCGGCGAAATGCCGGGCCGTGTAGCCGAGGCCGAAGACGAAGAGGTTCATGCGGTTGGAGTTCCGGTTGGGGCTGGAGTGGTCCGCCGGGCCTTCCCTCTCTCCCCTGCGGGAGAGGGTGGCCCGCGAAGCGGGTCGGGAGAGGGGGGCGACGGTGCCGGAGAGGGCGCACCCCTCTCCCGACCCCTGCTGACGCAGGGGCCACCCTCCCCCGCAGAGGGGGGAGGGTTCAAGGCGCGCCATTCTTGTTTCACGTCGGCGTCGCTCTCGCCCGGCGCATGCTCGGCGTAAAGCGCCCTCACCCGTATCCCGTCGAGCAACCGCCCGCACGCCCAGACGGCGGCCCCGCGTACCACCGGGGCCGGGTCGTCGAGACACCGCACGGCCTCCTCGGCCAACGCCGCATCCCCAGAATTGCCGACCGCGATCAGCACGTTGCGCAGGAAGCGATCACGCCCGGTGCGCTTGATCGGCGTCCCCGCGAAATGCGCGCGAAAGCCGGTGTCGTCCAGGCGTACCAGATCCGCCAGCGCCGGCGAGGCGAGGTCGGCCCGAGCCGCCATCTTCGCCTCCCCGGCCTGCACGGCGAACTTGTTCCACGGGCACACCGCGAGGCAGTCGTCACACCCAAAGATCCGGTTGCCGATGGACTCGCGGAATTCGTGCGGGATCGGTCCCTCGTGTTCGATGGTGAGGTAGGAGATGCAGCGCCGCGCATCGAGCCGGTAGGGCGCGGGGAACGCGTTCGTCGGGCAGATGTCGAGGCAGCGCCGGCAGGAGCCGCAGGAATCGCGGCCCGGCGCGTCGGGTTCGAGCTCGGCGGCAGTGTAGATCGCGCCGAGAAGCAGCCAGTTGCCGTGTTCGCGCGAGACCAGCACCGTGTGCTTGCCCTGCCAGCCGAGGCCGGCGGCCTCCGCCAGGGGTTTTTCCATCACCGGCGCGGTATCGACGAACACCTTGGCGGAATGCCCGCTGCGGGCCGAGAGGAGTCCGCCGACCTCTTTCAGCTTGCCCTTGATGACCTCGTGGTAGTCGCGGCGCTGCGCGTAGGCGGCGATGCTGCCGCGGTCCTTTCGCGCGAGGTTGTCGAGGGGATCATGCTCGGGCCCGGCATTGAGACCGAGCATGACGATGCTGCGCACGCCGCCCCAGAGCGCGGCCGGGTCGGCGCGCTGGTCGCTGCGCTCGGTCATCCAGGCCATCTCGCCGTGGTGGCCCTCCGCGAGCCAATGGGCGAGGCGGCCGGCCAGTCCCGGCACGGCGTCGGGACGGGTGACGGCGAAGCTGTCGAAGCCGAGCTTTTTCGCGCGGTCCTCGATGACCGCGCGCAGGTCGCCGCCCGTCAGAAACCGGCTCGGTGCCTTCAGAAGTCCAGGTCCGCGTAATGCGCGGCCGGGGCCATGCCCGGCGCCCGGTCGGCGAGGATCGCGCGGAAGGACGGGCGCGACTTTAGCCGCGCGTACCAGTCCCTCGCCATCTCGTCCTCTTCCCATGGCACGTCGCCGAGATAATCCACGCAGGACAGGTGGGCCGCAGCCGCGAGATCGGCATAGGTCAGATGGTCGCCCGCGATCCAGCGCCTCTGGCCGATCAGGTAGCCGATATACTTCAGATGATAGCGCACGTTGGCGCGCGCCGCGCGGATCGCACCCATGTCCGGCGGACCGCCGCCGTCGGCGCTCTTCATGAAGCGTTTGTAGATCTTTTCGGTGACGAGGTACTCGGTCACCTCAGTGTCGAACTTGACGAGGAACCAGTGCAGCAGGCGCCGCACCTCGACCCGCGCGGTGGTGGTGTCGGGCAGGAGCCGGCGACCGCTGAGACCTAGGCCTCGGGTCTCGTCGAGATATTCCGCGATGATGCCGGCGCCGGGGATCGCGAGGCCGGTCTGCTCCACGAGCACCGGCGTCGATCCTGCCGGGTTGAGCAGCAGGAAGGCGTCGCGGCGCTCCCAGGGGCGCTCTTCCACGAGTTCCGGCTCCATGCCCATCTCGGCAAGCGCGAGACGGATGAAGCGGGAATGCGGGCAGAAGGGGGAGTGGTGCAGCGTCGCCATTCAGGCCGTATTCTGGCTGGGAAGGCCGGCGGGACGGGCGGCGGAATAACGTTTATTGCCCGATCGTTGCCGCCTCATTAACACGCTCGAACCACGGCGGTAACCGCCCATCAACCGTCACGGGCGACATCTCCCGGATGATCGGCGCGCGTCGCACGTGTTGCCGCCACCCCGTCACAGCGAGTCAGGCACGCCGATGGATTTCGCAAATATTCTGAAGGCGCTGGTGCTCGCCGTGGTCGAGGGGGCCACCGAGTTCATCCCGGTTTCCTCCACCGGCCACCAGCTCCTGATCGGGCATTTCATCGGCTTCAAGTCGCCGAACAACACCTACGAGGTGCTGATCCAGCTCGGCGCGGTGCTCGCGATCCTCTATGCCTATTTCGGGCGCCTCACGAAAATCGCGACCGCGTTGCCGACCGACCCGCGGGCGCGCCGATTCGTCGCCTCGATCCTGCTCGCCTTCATCCCGGCGGCGATCATCGGCGGCCTCTTCTCGAAGTATATCAAGTTCTATCTGTTCAACCCGTGGATCGTCTGCGCCACTCTGGTGGCCGGCGGGCTCGTGTTGCTGGTGATCGACGAGGCCGACCCCTACCAGCAGACCGACGCGGAGGGCGAGGACGACCGCAAGGTCCGCACGGAGCGGATCGAGCGCAAGGACGACGTCTTCGAATTCAGCCTGCCGATGGCGCTGAAGATCGGTGTCTTCCAGTGCCTTGCCATGATCCCCGGCGTGTCGCGTTCCGGCGCCACCATCGTCGGCGCCATGCTGATGGGCGCGAGCAAGCGCGCAGCGACCGAGTTCTCGTTCTACCTCGCCATGCCGACCATGGCCGGCGCCTTCGCCAAGGACCTGCTCGACAATTACAAGAACCTGTCGAGCGACGACGCCCTGGTGATCGTCATCGGCTTCGTCGCGGCGTTCATCGCGGCGCTCGTCGTCGTACGCAGCGTACTCGACTACGTGTCCAAGCATGGCTTTTGGCTGTTTGCCTGGTGGCGGATCATCGTCGGATCGCTCGGATTCGCGGGGCTGATCCTGTTCGGCTGACGCGCTTTTTCGGTTCGGACCCCATCCGGTTTCCGGAGGCTCCGTCGAACGCGCCGCATCGGGAGCTCATTCACCGAGAAGCGAAGATTTTCCCGATCTTCGTGGCCATCTCACGCGGCTTACCGCTAAGGTTCGCCCGCACTGCCTCCGCGTCCGGTTCGACCGCGCAGGTCGATGACCATGGCGACGCCCTGTCGCCCGGAGGACAGCATGGGACGCGTCTCCACCCTCACGGCCCTCACCCTCCTGCTCGGCGCCCCGGCGCTGGCGGCGGGGGAGACCCCGTTCGAGACGGTCAAGGGCTGGGAGGTCGAGCACGCGGCGCCCGGCTCGAAGGGCCCGTCCTGCCTGATGAGCAAGTCCTACAAGGACGCAGACGACGACAACGCCGAGAACGCCCTGGTCTTCGCGCTGGCGGGGGATCAGGCCATCGTGAGCTTCGTCTACGAGCACTGGACATGGGATAAGAACGAGAAGCTCCAGGTTCCCCTTGTCCTCGACAAGAAGGTCGCCATCGCCAAATCGGCCTGGACGGGCGACGGCCAGACCCTGACGGCCCTGCTCACGGACAGCATCGTGCCGAACCTTCTGGCCGCCAAGACGATGGTGCTCAAGCTCGACGGCGCCGACGCGGACTTCAAGCTCGCCGGGTTCGCCGAGGCCTACGCCTCGCTGCGTCGCTGCGAAAGTGCGCCGGCCAAGGCCCCCGTCGCTGCGGCTCCGCCGGCGGTTGCCGTCGCGGCCGCGTCATCGTCGGAATCGACCCATATCGAGAAGGCCATGACCTTCCCGGGGGACGGCGACGTTCCGCCCCAGACGGTCTTCGCCCGCACGGCACCCAAGATCCTGCTGGCTCTGGCGGTTCCCGCCGCCAAGCCCGGCGACAGCCTCACGGCGGCCTGGATCGCGGAGAAGACGGACGGCACGCCAGCGAATTTCACGATTGCGTCCATCGCGATCCCGCTGGGGGCAAGTCCCACCGTCTCGTCCAGCTTGGGTAAGCCCGATGCCGGCTGGCCTCCGGGTCAGTACCGGGTCGACGTGAGCCATAACGGCGGCCCCATCGAATTCAGCCAGCGCTTCACCGTCCAACCGTAGACCATCCCTTACATCCGCGGGCTCGGGCTTTCGTGCCCACGAGGCGCAAACCCGACGTCAGCCGATTGCACGGCCCCTTGAGGCAGTGCATGGGCTTGCGGCGACGTCACGGGCATCTCAAAACCCGTGGGACATGCCAATGCCGGGGCCTTGAGACCGATGGAAGACCGTCCGCTAGCCGAGCTGTTCGAGCCCGCGACCGAGGCGCGCTGGCGTGAGGCCGTCCAGGCGGCCCTGAAGGGCGGCGACTTCGAGAAGCGCCTCGTCGCGAAGACCGCCGACGGCCTGCGCATCGAGCCGCTCTACCCGGCCGCCGCGCCGATCGCACAGCCGGTGCGCGCGCCCGGCCCGTGGCGGCTATCGCAGCGCGTCGACCATCCCGATTTCGAGAAGGCCGCGGCGCAGGCGCTCGCCGACCTCGAAGGGGGCGCCGACTCCCTGACGATCGTCCATGCCGCCTCGCCTACCGCCCGCGGCTTCGGCCTCGACATCGGAGGCGTCGAAGACCTCGACGCGGCGCTTGACGGGGTGATGCTCACGATCATCGCCCTGCGGCTGGATGCCGGCCCCAAGGGATTCGAACTCGCCGCGCATCTCAAGGCGCTCGTCGAGAAGCGCGGCGACGATCCGGCCGAGCTCGACATCGATCTCGGCCTCGATCCCATCGGCCTCTTCGCTGCCACCGGCCATGCGTCCGAGGGCTGGCAGACGGGACTCGCCAAGGCCGTCGTCGATTTCGAGGCCTATCGCGGCCGCGTCGCGCTCGCCGACGGGCGCGCCTATCACGAGGCCGGCGCCAGCGAGGTGCAGGAACTCGCCGCGGTGCTGTCCACGGCCGTCGCCTATCTGCGCGCGCTCGAGGCCGAGGGCGTCTCGCTCGATCGTGCCCGCGATGCGCTCTCCATCCTGCTCGTCGCCGATGCCGACGAGTTCCTGACCATCGCCAAGTTCCGCGCGATCCGCCGGCTCTGGGCGCGCGTCGAGCAGGCCTGCGGCCTCGATCCAAAGCCCCTGCGCCTCCACGCCGAATCCGCCTGGCGGATGATGAGCCGCCGCGATCCCTTCGTGAACATCTTGCGCACCGGCATGGCCGCGGCCTCGGCTGGCCTCGGCGGCGCGGATTCCGTCGCCGTCCTGCCCTACACCCTGGCGCTCGGCCTGCCGGACGCGTTCGCGCGCCGCGTCGGCCGCAACAGCCAGACCATCCTCATCGAGGAATCGAGCCTGGCCAAGGTTTCGGATCCAGCCGCCGGTGCCGGCGGCTTCGAGTCGTTGACCGCCTCGCTCACCGAGGGCGCCTGGGCGGCGTTCCAGGAGATCGAGGCCGAGGGCGGCATCCTCGCCAGTCTGAAGGCCGGCAAGGTCCAGGCCCGCATCGCCGCAGTTCGCGAGGCCCGTGCCAGGCGCATCGCGACCCGGCGCGAGCCGCTCACGGGCGCCAGCGAGTTCCCGTTCCTCGCCGAGAAGCCGGTGGAGGTTCTCGAGATTGCACCGAAGGCGCCCGCCGCCGTCGGCGAAGGCGCCCTGCCCTCCCTGCGCCTGACCGAGCCGTTCGAGGCACTCCGCGATTCCTCCGACGCCTACCTCACGGCGCACGCGGCACGTCCGGCTGTGTTCCTGGCCAATCTCGGCCCCGTGGCGGTTCACAACGCCCGCTCGACTTTCGCCGCCAACGCCTTCGCGGCCGGCGGTATCGCGGCGCTCGGCAACGAAGGCTTTTCGGATCCGGCAGACCTCGCTCAGGCGTTCAAGGAATCCGGTGCGGCCATTGCCTGCATCTGCTCCTCGGACAAGCTCTACGAGACCGATGCAGCGCCCGCCGCGAAGGCGCTGAAGGAGGCGGGTGCCGACACGGTCTATCTCGCGGGCAAGCCGGCCGATGCCGACGCCCTGACATCGGCGGGCGTCGACGGCTTCCTGTTCGCGGGCTGCGATCTGCTCGCCCTGCTCACGCAGGCCCAGGAGCGGGCGACCGCGAAAGCTTGAGCCTGAAACCTCAGGTCGCCTCGGACGTTTCTGCTGGGTTAGAAACCGCAAGCGCTACGCCGCAGGGGCCGTCCATGAGAATCCCGATCCTCGCCGCCACCATCGTCGCCGTGTCCGTCGGCGGCCTCACTGGTCCGGCGGACGCCGCCAAGCGCAAGGTTGCAGTTCCGAACAAGTTCGACGGCAACTGGAGCATCGAGGTGGTCACGCAGGACGGACCCTGCGATCGCGCCTATCGCTACGGCATCCAGGTCTACAAGGGCGAGGCGATCTATCCGGGTGGGGACGTGTCCATCCGGGGTCGCGTTTCGAAGGCCGGCCTGGTGTCCGGCGTGATCGCCCGGGGCTCCGATTCCGCTCAGGTCACCGGACGGCTCACCGTCGGCGGATCCGGCGGCGGCAGCTGGGGCAGCACCGGCAACGGACCGATCGGCTGCAGCGGCCGCTGGACTGCCGTCAAGCGCGGCTGAGTGTCGGCCGCCTCAGCGGTCGTTTTCTGTGGCGCGGCGGTGACAGGTGCGGCGGCGGCGTGCGGCAGTTCATTTTGCGCCGCACATCGCCCTGTTCCGGGCTCATTTCTCCGGTGATACTCGATCGCATCAGCCCTGCTTCGAGGCACCTGTCATGAAAGCGCTCCTCGCTTCCGGTCTGGCCGTCGTTCTGTTCACGGCGGGTGCGCAGGCCCGGCCCGAGCAGCGCGTTCCCGGCAAGCCGCATCCGGTCATGGCTCCGCTCGAGCAGGCGGCCACGGATTGCTTCGCCGAAACGGTGATGGCGAACCCAAAGGCGACCGGTCTCGCCAGAGCGGGGCGCTGGTATGATGCGGCCGGGGTGATCGGCTTCCTGTGCCGGCCGGAAGTCGGGCGCATGGTGCAGGCCCATGACCGGCTTTACGGTGCCGGAACGGGCGACCGCTACTTCAAGGGCGCCTATGCACGTCACCTCGACAAGCAGCTCGAGGCCCGCCTGCAGCCGATGCTCGAAACGAAGACGCTCGCGAGTGCCGAGCCGCCGGCCGACAAGTCGGGCGCCGGGCTGCCTGCCGATGCGGCATCTGCCGCCGAGACGGCGCAGTGACGTTGTGACGCTTGGGGCCGGCGGTCCCTTCGCTCGCCCCGTCACCTCAGTTTAGCAGCGACACCTCGGGCCGCTCCAGCTGGCGGGCGAGGGACGACGCGATCTCGATGAGCACCATGTCGACGAGCGCGTGCAGGGTCGGACTCTGGATGTCCTGAACCGCGCCCCGCAGGTCGATCGCCAGACCCGCAGCGCGATCCAGTGCGGCGAGCACCTTTTGGGCCTTCAACGGCACCGTCGCGGCCTCGGTGCCGGGGTAGTCGAAAAGGGCGCCGCAGGCCCAGTCCGCCGTATCGTGCTCATCGAACGACAGCCGCATGAGATCGAGGATCGTGCGCGGCGCGGCATCGCCGGTGTCGGACACCCGATAGATCGTCTGCTCGAGGCCTTTCCGACCATGGCTCACCCGTCCCGAAAAGGCGGCGCGGTCCTTCGGATGAAGCGCCGGCACGAAGGCCGAGACCGGCGCACCCTCGCGAATGATCGCGGGATCGAGGCGGAAGATCCGCGCCATGCCGACGCACGGGAAAATCCGGTTCTCCGCGATGTTCCACTCGAAAAGGCCGACGATGTTCGCCGCGTCGAGGATCGGCTCCAATGGGGCGAGATCCGGCCAGGGCGGAAGGCGCTGCAGATGGGGCAAGATAGACCTTCCAGGCCGGGAATGGAGCGATCCGCATCATCGGCTGCGGCACCGGGAAACAACGGCAACGGTCAACACTGTATCGGCCGGCCGTTCCGTCGCCAAGTTGTCATGGTTCTTGGATGCCGTTATTCCGCCGCAACAGCAATCTTCGCCCGTGGCGGGACAGATGTGCCCGGGCGGCATACAGGCCGCTACGGTTGAACTTTTGCCCGCTCGGCGCCGAGCGCCTCCGCCCTCGTCCGATCTTCCTTCGTCAGCCCGGTCAGCGATTGATCGAGCCACGCATCCGACAATCCCTGGGCCGCCGCCGCAAGGTTCCAGGCTCCGGCCTCGACGAGGTTCTTGTTGACGCCGCGGCCGACGACATAGAGACGGGCGACCCGGTTCTGCGCGATGGCGTTGCCGCGTGCTGCCGCATGCAGGAAATAGCGTGCGGCACGCGCCTCGTCCTTGGCTACGCCGGTGCCGTTGAACAGCAGGATCGCGAATTCGACCTCGCCGGCGAGATCGCCGTTGTCGGCGGCCCGTCGAAAGTAATCTGCGGCCTTGGCCGGATCCTTCGCAACGCCGCGGCCCTGAAGATAGAGCACGCCGAGATCGTGCTGCGCCGGAGCGAGTTCGGTCTTGGCCGCCTTCTCGAACAGGGCCGCAGCCGTCACGACGTCCTCGGGCTTGCCGGAACTCAGCTGGAGTAGCGCAAGATTGTAGGAAGCGGATGCCTCGCCCTTCTCGGAGGCCTGTTCCAGCCAGTGTTTGCCAGCCTTCTGGTCCTTGGCCTGACCGCGCCCGTCCATCGCCATCAACCCGAGGGACGCCATGGCGTGCGCGTCGCCGAGGCCTGCGGCGAGGCGGTACCATTCCAGCGCCCGCTTCGGGTCCTGCTTCACGCCCAGGCCCTGATTGTAGAGCTCGCCGAGCAACGTCAGCGCTGCCGCATCCTTCGGGTTGGTCTCGATGCGTTTCGAGGCTTCCCGGAAGGCGGTCTTGTAGCGCCCGCGCTGGTAGGCGCCGTACGCCATGTCGGCGTTTGCGGTGGAGGCCGGCCGCAAGCCTTCGGCATTCGGCGTGTAGGGCGTTGGGAGATCGCGGGAGAACCCCTTGGGCGCCACTTTGGGATCGACCGACTTCAGCGTCTGGTCCATCGTCGGGGGGACGATGGAAGGCGGGTTCGGAGCCGCCAGGGCATCGAGCGGGCTCGCCAGCAGCGCCAGGGCGAAGAGGCCGGCTCCGACCCGCGTCATCGTGCCGCGCCCGCTGCCGTGAGCGCCTCCATCGCCGCCGCGACGTCGTCGGGCGCATCGAACCAGAGAGATCCCTCCAGCCCAACGAACTCGGCGCCGGTCTTCGCGAGCGCCTCGACCTCCACCGCCTCTACCGCCACCGCGATGCACGGCGTCTCGAAGATTTCCGCCCACCACGCCGCCCGCTCGCGGACGAGCTCGCGGTCCGGCGCGACGCCGTCCGGATAGAGGCCGCCGAACATCAGGTAGTCGGCCTGGGTCTCGCCCGCCGCCATCGCGGCGTGCTTCGATTCGAGAAAGCCGCCGCAGCCGAGGATGCGGCCGTCGCGCAGCCGCCCGCGGAGGTCGCGCAACTCCGTCTCGTCCGCCTTGTCGACGTGGACGCCGTCCGCCCCGCCGCGGGCGGCGACGCCGACGGGATCGCCCTGGAAGCCGGGGATGCAGACGACGACGGCCGCGCCATGCTCCTGCACCGGCGGCGCCAGGCGCTTCACGAGGCTCACGAGGTAGCGCTCGTCGGACGGGGCGAGGCGCAGGATCACCGCAGCGACGTCACCGGCCGCGCAGGCCGCTCTCAGCGCGTCGATCGTCTTCTCGGCCTGCGCGTCGTCGATGCCGTAGGGCGTCAGCAAGGCGAGGCGGGGGGCGTCTTCGGACATCGGCTCCGCGGGTGGCTGACGCCCTCCCCGGATCGGGGAGGATCGACGTGGGGATGGATCTCGCGGGGGACTTCGATCCTCCCGCGAACGAGACTGGCGATCAGCCGTCGATGCGCGGGTCGAGCGAACCGTCCGCGTAGCGCTTGGCCATCTGGGCGACGGAAATCGGGCGGATCTTGGAGCCCTGGCCGGCGGTGCCGAACTCCTCGAAGCGCTGCTTGCAGAGCTTCGTCATCGCCTCCATGGCGGGCTTCAGGTACTTCCGCGGATCGAACTCGGCCGGATTCTCCGTGAGGATCTTCCGGATCTGGCCGGTCATCGCCATGCGGTTGTCGGTGTCGATGTTGATCTTGCGCACGCCGTGCTTGATGCCGCGCTGGATCTCCTCCACCGGCACGCCCCAGGTCGGCTTCATCTGCCCGCCATACTGGTTGATGATGTCCTGCAGGTCCTGCGGCACCGAGGAGGAACCGTGCATGACGAGGTGGGTCGTCGGCAGGCGGCGGTGAATCTCCTCGATCACGTTCATGGCGAGCACGTCGCCGTCAGGCTGCTTCGTGAACTTGTAGGCGCCATGGCTGGTGCCCATGGCCACCGCCAGCGCATCGACCTTGGTCTCGCGCACGAACTTCACGGCTTCGTCCGGGTCGGTGAGGAGCTGGTCGTGGGAGAGCTCACCCTCGGCGCCGTGGCCGTCCTCGGCCTCGCCCGTGCCGCTCTCGAGCGAGCCGAGCACGCCGAGCTCGCCCTCGACCGAGACACCGGCCCAATGGGCCATCTTGGTGACGTTGCGGGTAATCTCGACGTTGTAGGCGTAGTCGGCCGGGGTCTTGCCGTCGGCCTTCAGCGAGCCGTCCATCATCACCGAGGTGAAGCCGTACTGGATCGCGGTGGCGCAGGTGGCTTCGTTGTTGCCGTGGTCGAGATGCATACAGACGGGGATGTGCGGATAGATCTCGACGAGCCCGTCGATGAGCTTGGCCAGCACCACGTCGTTGGCATAGGCGCGCGCGCCCTTGCTGGCCTGCAGGATCACGGGCGAATCGGTGGCGTCGGCCGCGGCCATGATCGCCAGCCCCTGCTCCATGTTGTTCAGGTTGAACGCGGGCACGCCGTAGCCATGCTCGGCGGCGTGATCCAGGAGCTGCCGAAGGGTGATGCGTGCCATGTTCCGTTCCCCATGCCAGTCGATCGGCATCGAACGGCCGATCCCAAACAAACCACCTCATCGTGAGGTGCCGTAGCAGAGCGGAGGCCTCGAAGGAGGGCTCCTGTTACCACTGCGATCCCTGGAGCCCTCCTTCGAGGCCTGCTGACGCAGGCACCTCAGGGCGATGGTGGGATCGCGCCGTGCGTTCTCAGCCCTTCGCCCGCAGCGCTTCGACGCCCGGCAGCTCCTTGCCTTCGAGCCATTCGAGGAAGGCGCCGCCCGCCGTCGAGACGTAGGTGAAGTCGTCGGCCACGCCCGCATGGTTGAGTGCGGCGACGGTGTCGCCGCCGCCCGCGACGGAGACCAGCTTGCCGGCTTTCGTCCGCTCGGCGGCATGACGCGCCGCCGCGACGGTGGCGGCGTCGAACGGCGTCAGCTCGAAGGCGCCGAGCGGGCCGTTCCAGACCAGCGTCGCGGCCTCGTCGATCGCAGCATTGACGAGTTTTACGGAATCTGGACCGGCATCGAGGATCATCGCGTCCGCGGGCACCGCGTCGACCGAAAGCGTCTCGGTGATGGGATTTGCCTTGAATTCCTTCGCCGTCACGGCGTCGGTCGGGAGGATGATGCGGCAGTTCGCGGCCTTGGCGGCCTCGATGATGCGCAACGCCGTATCCGCGAGATCCTTTTCACAGAGCGACTTGCCGACATCCTTGCCCTGGGCATGCAGAAAGGTGTTGGCCATGCCGCCGCCGATCACCAGCATGTCGACCTTGGCGACGAGGTTCTGCAGTAGGTCGATCTTGGTGGAGACCTTGGCGCCGCCGACCAGCGCAATCACCGGATGTTTCGGCGCTTCCAGGCCCTTGGTCAGCGCCTCGAGTTCCGCCTGCATGCCGCGCCCGGCATAGGCCGGCAGCAGCCGCGCGATGCCCTCGGTCGAGGCATGGGCGCGGTGGGCGGCGGAGAAGGCGTCGTTGACGTAGAGATCGCCGTTCTCGGCGAGCGCCCTGGCGAAATCGGGGTCGTTCTTTTCCTCGCCCGGATGGTAGCGGGTGTTTTCCAGGAGCAGGACGTCGCCGTCCTTCAATGCGGCGGTTGCGGCCCTGGCCGGAGCGCCGATGCAATCCTCCGCGAAGGCGACCTCGCGCCCGAGCGCCTTGGACAGCGGTCCGACGACGGGCAGGAGGGAGTCCTTCGGATCGCGCTTGCCCTTCGGCCTGCCGAAATGCGCGAGCAGGACGACGCGGCCGCCCTTGTCGGCGATGGCGCGGATCGTCGGCACGATGCGCTCGATCCGGGTTGCGTCGGTGACGCGGCCCCCGTCCATCGGCACGTTGAGGTCGACGCGCACGAGCACGCGCTGGCCTGCGAGCGAACCGGCGTCGTCGAGGGTACGGAAGGCGCTCATCGGGTCTCGCTCAGGGCTGCGTCGCGGCGGGGGCGGCGCGCTGGGGCAGCATGCTGTCGATGTTGAGCCGCTGTACCGCCACGGTGAGTACCACGGTGAGCACCGCGGTGATGATCGCGGTGAGCACCAGGGCACCGGTGCCGGGGCTGCGCTTCACGCGCTCGTTGATGCTGCGGACTTCGCCGCGGAGCGCCGCGAGATCGGACTGGCGGGCCACCTCGTTCATGCGGGTGGTGGCGCCCTCGATCTTCTCCTCCATGCGGGAGAGGAGCTGCTCGGAGCGGGCGTACTTGTCCTCGATCCGCGCAGTCTTGTCCTCGATCCGGGCGAGCTGGTCTCCGACCGCGGAGCCGGCCGGCGCCGGCGTGCTCGGCGCCACGGCGGCGGCCGGCTTCTCGACGGCCGCCGGTGTCGGAGCGGGAGCGGGGGCTGGCGAAGCCGACATGAAATTCGGTCCACCGATCTTGGTCTGAGCGTCGTCGGCCATCGTTGAAAAGACTCCGGCTGTCGTTCGAGGAGGCGATGCATCCGGAGGGCACCGCCCCCCGGCGCCGATCAGATCAGCTTGCCCAGTGCAACCGCCGTATCGACCATGCGGTTCGAGAAGCCCCACTCGTTGTCGTACCAGGCCAGGATCCGCACGAAGGTGCCGTCCATGACCTTGGTCTGATCGAGGTGGAAGGTCGAGGAATGCGGGTCGTGGTTGAAGTCGATCGAGACGTTGGGCTGGTCGGTATAGGCGAGCACGCCCTTGAGCGGGCCGTCGGCCGCCGCCTTGATCGCGTCGTTGATCTCCTGAACCGAGGTCTCGCGCTTGGCCGTGAAGACGAGGTCCACCGCCGAGACGTTCGGGGTCGGCACGCGGATCGAGGTGCCGTCGAGCTTGCCCTTCAGCTCCGGCAGCACGAGCCCGACGGCCTTGGCGGCGCCCGTCGAGGTCGGGATCATGGAGAGCGCGGCGGCACGGGCCCGGTAGAGGTCCTTGTGCATCTGGTCGAGCGAGGGCTGGTCGTTGGTGTAGGAGTGGATCGTCGTCATGAAGCCGCGCTCGATCCCGACGAGATCGTGCAGCACCTTGGCCACCGGCACGAGGCAGTTGGTGGTGCAGGAGGCGTTCGAGATCACGAGGTGGTCGGCGGTCAGCTTGTCGTGGTTGACGCCGTAGACGACCGTCAGGTCTGCGCCGTCGGCCGGGGCCGAGACGATGACGCGCTTGGCGCCCGCCTCGAGATGGGCCTTGGCCTTGTCCTTCGAGGTGAAGATGCCGGTGCATTCGAGCGCGATGTCGACGCCGAGTTCGCGGTGCGGCAGCTCGGCCGGGTTGCGCACGGCCGTGACCTTGATGCGCTTGCCGTCGACGATGATGAACTCGCCGTCGACCTCGACCTTGCTGTTGAAGCGGCCGTGGATCGAATCGAAGCGCAGCAGGTGGGCGTTGGTCTCGACCGGGCCGAGATCGTTGATGGCCACCACCTCGATGTCGGTGCGGCCGGCTTCGTGGATGGCGCGCAGCACGTTGCGGCCGATGCGCCCGAACCCGTTGATGGCAACCTTCACCGTCACGGCGTGACTCCTTCGCAAGCTGCGGCGCTCCGGCGCCGTTCGATCGGACAATGTTGCGCCGCCACGAGGCGGCACCCGCCGCTCCATGACGGCTCCGCTTGAACCTCGGATGAACCGGGGTGGATCGGCGGCGCCGCGGCCCGGCGGGCGCTCGGGATCATCCGGGCGGCGGACGATCTGCGCGAGGGGCCGGAAGGTGTCACGGGCTGGAATTCCGGAAAACTGTGCGCGCCATGAGACGATCGCGGCGCGCGCCGGGTCTCTAACATGGCGATGGGGGCTGTCAAAGCACGCGGAAGCGCTTCGAAAGGGGATTATGGCGCGGCGAAGGCTGGAAAATTCTTGTCCGCCGGGCGAAACCACGGACGTGGGAGAATGGTGCGAATGGCGGTGATCGCGGACGCGTTGCGGCGGCTGGACTTGGCCATGGTGCGCCTCGAAGCGGCGGTCACCCGGCGCGTCGAGGCCGAGACGGCCCGGGCCGACCGTGACGTCGAGCTGGCGCTGATGGACGAGGACCGCGCGCGCCTCGCCGCCGAGCTCGATGCGGCGAGCGCGCAACTCGCCCGCATGGCGAGCGTCACCGGCGACGTGGAGCGCCGCCTTGGCCGCGCCATCGAGACCGTCGAGACCGTGCTCGACCGCCGCCCGCCGTCGCGTCCCGGGGCCTGAGGGAGACCCGCATGGCCCATGTCACCGTCACCATCGCCGGCAAGACCTACCGCATGGCCTGCGGCGCGGGCGAGGAGGATCACCTCACCGCCCTCGCCACCGGCTTCGACGCCAAGGTCGCCGAGATGCGAAAGGCCTTCGGCGAGATCGGCGACATGCGCCTCCACGTCATGGCCGCCCTCACCGTCTCGGACGAACTCGCCGAGCTGAAGAGCCGTTTCGCCGCATTGGAAGCAGAAGCCGCGGGCCTGCGCGAAGCCGCATCGTCCGGCGAGGCTCGGTTGGCAGAGGGGATCGAGAAGACCGCCGAGCGGATCGAGCGGTTGACGCAGTCGCTGAATACGCCGGCACCGCGGGTGGACGCCACTGGATCGGACGGGGATCGGTAACAGAAGGGTCCCGTGCCCTGCGCAGGCGGCCGGGCGCCGGATCGATTGATTGTCGGCAAATTCCCCGGCCCCGAACGGCTGGTGCCACTGGCGTCCGAGCCCCGTCGCGATTACATCGGTGAGGCGGGGCTGCAGGGTTCGACTGGAGCACTATCCCCGGGGCCTTATCGACTCCCCAGGGAGCTGTCCCTGGCCTTGTCCCTGGACTTGGCCAACACGGCGCCCACCTACACTGTAGGTTTCCCGGGATCGATCCTCCGACGGCCCACGTGGCTCCGCACCTTCATTTTTCAGACATGCCCGACACGCCTGCTCTCCCCGACAAGGCCCGCCTGCGGGCCGAGGTTCTTGCCCGACGCGACGCGCTGGAACCGGAGGCGCGTAAGGCCGGCTCGGTCGCCGTCGCCGAGACCGTGATTGGCATTCCGGCGCTGGGAGACGCGGAACTCGTCGGCGGGTTCTGGCCGATCCGCAGCGAGATCGACCCGCGTCCCCTCATCGAAAGGCTGTTTGCACGCGGCCAGCGCGTGGCGTTGCCGAAGGTGACGCCCAGCGGCCTCGTGTTTCGCGAGTGGCGAGCGGGCGAAGCCCTGGTGCGCGGCGGTTTCGGGTTGAGCGAACCGCGCGACGACTTGCCCGAAGTGTTTCCCACAGCGCTGATCGTGCCGCTGGCGGCCTTCGACCGCACCGGTAACCGCATCGGCTACGGCAAGGGCTATTACGATATGGCGATCGAGCGCCTCTCCAGACGCGGCCAGGTTCTGACCATCGGCATCGCTTTCTCGGTGCAGGAGGTCGCGCACGTGCCGGCCGAGCCGCACGACCGGCCCCTCGACCATCTCGTCACCGAAACCGGCCTCGTGCCGCTGTCGAGGTCTTAGTTTTGCGACTGCTCTTCCTCGGCGACGTCGTCGGCCGTCCCGGTCGCCACGTGGTCGCCGACAGGCTCCCGCGCCTGCGCGAGCGCTGGCGGCTCGATTGCGTCGTAGTCAACGGCGAGAACGCGGCCGGCGGATTCGGGATCACCGAGTCGATCTGCGACGAGATCCTCCAGGCCGGCGCCGACGTCGTCACCCTCGGCAACCACTCCTTCGATCAGCGCGAAGCGCTCGTCTTCATCGAGCGCCAGCCCCGCCTGATCCGCCCGGCCAATTACCCGCCAGGCACGCCGGGGCGCGGCGCGGCCGTGGTCGAGACCCGCACCGGCGCGCGCGTCCTCGTGGTCAACGTGATGGGCCGGCTGTTCATCGATCCGATGGACGACCCCTTCACCGCGGTCGACCGCGAACTGTCCTCCTGCCCCCTGCGCGACGCGGCCGACGCGGTGATCGTCGACGTCCATGCCGAGGCGACCAGCGAGAAGGAGGCCTTCGGCTGGTTTCTCGACGGCCGGGCGAGCCTCGTCGTCGGCACGCACACGCACGTGCCCACCGCAGACCACCGCATCCTGCCCGGCGGCACCGCCTACCTCACCGATGCCGGCATGTGCGGCGACTACGATTCCATGCTCGGCATGCAGAAGGAGGAGCCGCTGCGCCGCTTCCTGCAGAAGACGCCGGGATCGCGGCTGGAGCCAGCTACCGGCGAGGGCACGCTCTGCGGCATCGCCGTCGAGACCGACGATGCCACCGGGCTCGCCAAGGCCGTCCATGCTGTGCGTCTGGGGCCGCACCTGGAGGAAACCTGGCCGCGCGCGTGGGATTGAGGCGTGTGAGCGCGCTGCGGAGTACGCGCGCGGCTTGATCGGTCCGGGACCAGACGCCAGAGTGCGCGCCGATCGGCCCCGCCTCGCAACAGGTGGGCTCGACCCAACGAGAGCCCGGATCCGATGGCGGCCCGACCCGCGTCCCCTCCCCTCAGCAAGCCCGGCATCTACCTCGTCCGGATGCTGGTCTTCCTGATTCTCGTCGGCTTCCTCGCCTTCGTTCTCTTCCGGCAGATCACCCCGGCCTTCCTCGCCAATCCGGGCCTGAACGGCCTCATCCTCGGCGTCCTGCTGATCGCGGTGCTGCTCGCCTTCGGGCAGGTGTTTCGGCTCTTCCGCGAGGTCTCCTACGTCAACGCGGTCGCGGCCGGCGAAACGCCGGCCAAGGGCGGGGCGCGCCTGCTCGGCCCCCTCGTGCCGGCGATCGATGCGCGCCGGGACGGCGCGACGCTCTCGGGGACCCGCGCCCATCTCGACACCACCGCCGTGCGCCTCGACGAGGGCCGCGAGATCCTGCGCTACGTCGCCGGCATCCTGATCCTGCTCGGCCTGCTCGGCACCTTCTGGGGCTTGATCGACACGCTCTCGGCGGTCGGCAACGTGATCAGCGGCATGCGCGGCGGCGGCGACGCCGCCGTGATGTTCGACGAACTCAAGAACGGCCTCGCCGTGCCGCTCTCCGGAATCGGCCTCGCCTTCTCGGCCTCGCTGTTCGGCCTCGCCAGCTCCCTGGTGATCGGCTTCCTCGACCTCCAGGCCGGTCAGGCCCATGCCCGCTTCCACAACGAGCTGGAGGATTGGCTGGTCTCGGGCGAGGAGCAGGCGGTGACCGTGAAGGGTGCCGTCCCAGCGCCGCAGCAGGACCCGGCTTTCTCCCGCGAATTGCAGGAGACCCTCGATCGGCTCACCAAGGTCGTCGCCGAGGGTTCTGGCAGCCGTTCGGCCACGCAGGCCATGACCAATCTGGCCGAGGGTATCCAGGGCCTGGTGCAGCACATGCGCGCCGAGCAGCAGATGATCCGCGACTGGGTCGAGGCCCAGGCCAGCCGCGAAAAGGAGTTGAAGCAGGTGCTCGACCGGCTCGGCCGCGAGCGCGTGGACTCGTAGGATGGCTTCTTCCCGCGTCCGCAGCGCACGCGGCATCAACGTCTGGCCGGGCTATGTCGACGCGCTGGCCACGCTGCTGCTCTCGGTGGTGTTCCTGCTCACGATCTTCGTCGTGGGGCAGTTCTTCCTCTCGCAGGAGCTGACGGGGCGCGACGAGGTATTAAACCGCCTCAACCGCCAGATCGCCGACCTCACCGACCTGCTCGCCCTGGAGCGCTCGAGCCGCCGCACGCAGGAGGAGAGCGCCGCCTCGCTCAAGAGCAGCCTGGAGCGCGCCGAGAGCGACCGCGACCGCTTCCAGGCTCTGGCCGACGCGGCGCAGGCGGACAAGGGCCAGTCGGCCGACGTCGACAAGCAACTCGTGGCCGAGCGCGGAGCCACCACGCGGGCGCAGAACCAGATCGACGTGCTCAACGACCAGATCCGCGCCATGCGCCGCCAACTCGCGGCGCTGGAGGACGCGCTCTCGGCCTCGGAGAAGCGCGACAAGGAAAGCCAGACCCGCATCGCCGAACTCGGCAGCCGCCTCAACGTCGCGCTCGCCCAGCGCGTGCAGGAACTCGCCCGCTACCGCTCCGACTTCTTCGGGCGCCTGCGCCAGATCATCGGCAACCGCTCCGACGTCCGTATCGTCGGCGACCGCTTCGTGCTGCAGTCGGAGGTGCTGTTCCCGGTCGGGTCCGCGACCCTGAAGCCAGAGGCTGGCCCAGAGATCGACCGCATCGCGAACGCGATCCTCGACATCGCCAAGGAAATTCCGGCCGACATTCCCTGGGTGCTGCGCGTCGACGGCCACACCGATACGCGGCCGATCCAGTCGGCGCAGTTCCCTTCGAACTGGTCGCTCTCGGCGGCGCGCGCCATCGCCGTGGTGCAGTATCTTCGCGGGAAGGGCATCCCGCCGCAGCGATTGCTGGCGGGTGCCTTCGGCGAATTCCAGCCGCTCGATGCAGGGAGCACCGAGGAGGCCTATGCGAAGAACCGGCGGATCGAGATGAAGCTGACGGAGCGGTGACGCGTCACGCGGAGGCGAAGATGCCGCGATACGCGAACAACCCCGGCGCACCGCCGGTCATCAGGAACAGCACCGCATCGCCCGGCCGATAGGCCCCGGCCCGCACGTCGGCGAGCAAACCCGAAAAAGCCTTGCCGCTATAGACCGGATCGAGCAGCAGCCCTTCGGTCGTCGCCATCAGCCGCACCGCTTCCAGCATCCCGTCCGTCGGAATGCCGTAGCCGTCGCCGCGGTGGTCGCCGTCGATGACGATGGCGTCGCCGGGAAGCGAGACGCCGATCAGGTCGGCGGTGGCCTCGGCCTTCTCCAATGTGATCCGTCGGGCCTCCTCGAGCGGCGCGAGCACCGTGTAGGATTTCGCCAGACGGGGATTACGTCCGAGCGCCGTCAAGCCGGCGACGAGCCCGGCATGGGTGCCGCTGCTGCCGTTGGCGGTGACGACCTGCGCGAGGTCGAGACCCATCGCCGCCGACTGATCCAGGACCTCGGCGGCACAGGCGGCGTAGCCGAGGCAGCCGAGCGCGCTCGATCCGCCGGAGGGGAAGACCGCGACGCGCCGGCCCTCCCGCTCCAGTTCGGCGGCCCGCGCGTGGGCGGCGGCAAGCGAATCTGCGTCGCCCGGCAGCAGGTGCACGCGGGCGCCGAACAGTTCGTGCAGGAGCCGGTTGCCGTTGCCGGTATAGTCGGGATCGTCGCGGGCCACCGAATGCGTGAGGAATAGCTCGCAGGCAAATCCGCAGCGTGCGGCCGCCGCAGCGGTCAGCCGGGCGTGGTTCGATTGCAGGGCGCCGACCGTGATGACGGTGTCGGCGCCGTCCGCCCGCGCCTGCCCGAGCAGGAATTCGAGCTTGCGCAGCTTGTTGCCGCCACCGCCCACCGGGCCGATGTCGTCCCGCTTCACGAACAGGCGTACGCCGGCGAGCGCAGCGCCGAGATGCCGGCTCAGCCCGTCGAGGGGCTGGATCGGCGTCGGCGCGTCGGTCAACGCGACTCGTGGGAAGCGGGAGAGGTCGAGCATCGGCTACTCCGCCGGCAAGATTTCCGCGGACAAGGCTTCGCGCTTGAGGTGCGGGTCGCGCGGCCGGGCGCTGTCGTCGAGGGCGTCGGTGAATTGCAGGCTCGCGAGCTGCGCGTAGAGCTTTCCGCGGGCGAGCAGGCTCTCGTGGGTCCCCTCCTCGACGATGCGGCCGCCGTCGAGCACCAGGATGCGGTCGGCGGCGCGGATCGTGGCGAGGCGGTGGGCGATGACCAGGGTGGTGCGGCCCTCCATCAGATGGTCGAGGGCGTTCTGCACGGCGCGCTCGCTCTCGGCGTCGAGGGCCGAGGTCGCCTCGTCGAGGAGCAGGATCGGGGCGTCCTTGAGGATGGCGCGGGCGATGGCGACGCGCTGGCGCTGGCCGCCGGACAGCGTCATGCCGCGCTCGCCGACCACGGTGTCGTAGCCCTGCGGCAGGGCCCGGATGAAGCCGTCGGCATTGGCGAGCTGCGCCGCCCGCACCACGTCGGCCTCGCTCGCGTCAGGTCGCCCGTAGCGGATGTTGTCGACGATGCTGCCCGAAAACACCGTCGGATCCTGCGGCACCAGCGAGAGGCGTTCGCGCAGCGCATCCGGATCGGCGGCGGTGATGTCGACGCCGTCGACGCGCACGTGCCCGCCCTGCGGATCGTAGAAGCGCAGCAGCAACTGCAGCACCGTGGTCTTGCCGGCGCCCGAGGGGCCGACCAGCGCCACGCGCTCGCCCGAGGCGACGTTGAAGCTGATGCCGTCGAGCGCGTTGTGGCCGGGCCGGGTCGGATAGACGAAGCGCACGTCCTCGAACGCGACCTCACCCCGCGGCGGTTGCGGGAAGCTGACCGGATTGAGAGGTGTCCGGATCGTCGGTTCGGTGGCCAGGATCTCGCCGAGGCGCTCGGCAGCGCCTGCCGCCTGCGCCAGTTCGCCGTAGACCTCGGAGAGCTGTCCCAGCGCACTCGCGCCGAACACGGCGTAGAGCACGAACTGCGACAGCACGCCGGCGGTCATGGTGTTCGAGAGGACGCTCTGCGCGCCGTACCACATCACCCCGACGACGGAGCCGGAGATCAGGAAGATCGCCACGCCCGTCAGGATCGCGCGGGCCGTGATCGAGGCGAGGGCTGCGGAATAGGCGTTCTCGGCAGCGCCCCGGAAGCGCGTGGTGGTGGCCGGCCCCATGCCGAAGGCCTGCATGGTGCGCACCGCACCGATCGCCTCCGAGGCATAGGCGGATGCGTCGGCGAGGCGATCCTGCGCCGCCCGCGAGCGGCGGCGGACGCCGCGCCCCGACAGGATCAGCGGAAACACGATCAGCGGGATGGCGCCGAGCACCAGGATCGAGAGCTTCGGGCTCGTCCAGACCATCATCGCGACGGCGCCGACGAAGAGGAAGGCGTTGCGCAGCAGGATCGAGATCGAGACGCCGAACACGGCCTTCACCTGCGTCGCGTCGGCGGTGAGGCGTGAGACGATCTCGCCGGATTGCGTGCGGTCGAAGAAGGCCGGATCGAGTGTGGTCAGCCGAGCGAAGACCGCGCTGCGCAGGTCCGCGACCACGCGCTCGCCGAGGCTCACCACGGTATAGTAGCGGCCGGCGCTGGAGAGCGCGAGCACCGCCACGACGCCGAGCAGCGCCAGGAAGTAGCTGTCGATGAAGGTGTGGCCCTCGGGCGAGAAGCCGTGGTCGATCACCCGGCGGATCGCCACGGGCACCACCAGCGTGGCGCCGCTCGCGAAGACCAGCGAGAGGAAGGCCGCGAAGATGCGTCCGCGATAGACGGCAGCGAAGGGAATCAGCGGCTTCAGCGCACCGAGCGGCGCGCGCTTGGCGGCATCGCCGCTCGCGTCGGCCGTGCCTGCCCCGCCCCTTCGCTTTCCCCTCGCCCCACGGGCGGTGTCACGCGCGGCGGCCATCGGTCCTCGTCATCGTTTCGTCCCTGTCGTGTCTTGCTTATGGTTCTGGCGCCGGCCTTGTTCGCCGGGTGCGGCTGGGGTATAGGCCCGGCTTCACCGAAACGCGCGTGATATTCGGCCGCGGACCGCTGCGCCGTCCGGTCGGCGTGACCCAATCAGGACTTCGTCATGGCAAAAGATGCGGCCGCCAAGGCCAAGGGGACCGAGCATCCCGACTACCACTTCATCAAGGTCGTGATGACCGACGGGTCCGACTACATGACCCGGTCGACCTACGGCAAGGAGGGCGACGTCCTCAACCTCGACATCGACCCCTCGACGCACCCGGCCTGGACCGGCGGCGAGCAGAAGATGCTCGATCGCGGCGGCCGCGTCTCGCGCTTCAACTCGCGCTTCGGCAGCATGGCCTTCGGCAAGAAGTAATTTTTGGGGCTCTGGCGTTCGGCCAGGTCTCGGACAGAAAAAAGGCGGCGCCCGAGGGCGCCGCCTTTTTCGTGTCCGGTGCCGATCGGGACGATCAGAGTCCGCCGAAGGCCGAGCGCAGCAAGCCCTGCTGGGCCGCGACCGGGCTCTCGACCGGGCGCGGTGTCGGGCGATCTTCGGTGATCAGGCCGTCGAGGTGCAGGATACGGGCATGCAGCCGGCGCGAACGCTCGACGAGATCCTGAAGCCGCTCCGGCAGCAAGGCGAAGCCGTCGCCTTCGTCGATCATCCGGGTTTCCGACGCGGTCAGCTTGACCCTCCGCTTCTCTTCCTGTGCTTGGCCATGGGTGATCTCGCCCTCGGCGACGGCGCGCTGGACCAGCAGCCACGATGCGATCTGCATCAGGCGCGTGGTGAGCCGCATGCTCTCGCCGGCATAGGCCAGCGTCGCATCACGCGAGGCGCCCCGCGACTCGTCGCGCCCGTTGCCGTCGAGATAGGCCGCCGTCTCCTCGACCAGGGTCATGCCGTCGCGGAACAGGCCCTTGAAGCTTTCGGAGGCGACGTAGGTTTCGCCGAAGCTGACCCAGTCGCTGTCGTCCCGGAACATGACGTCTAAGCCGGTCATCGTGTCTCCTGTGGCCCATCCGTTTGGATACGGCTTGAGAAAGCGAATCCGTGGGGCCGACGGAGTGAACCTAGCGCATTCCGCGCCGGCCGCACCGTTTACCAGGGCTTAACGTTAATCGGCCGGCTTGGTGCCTCGGCGCCCGTTCACGTTCACGCGCGGCCGGAGGGCGCGACGGCGCAAAAAAAAGCCGCCCCGGAGGACGGCTTTGACGAAGTCGAACAGGGAGGCATCAAACAGAGTGGACGGAACCACTCGATATCCAGCGCACTGGACATGCTCTCGTCATGACTTCGAAAGGTTAATGGACCGTTACGGTCCGCCTTCCCCGCCGGCCCGCTGGCCTTGTCAGGGCAGGCCCCTTCTACGATCTGAGGCATGCCGGGCCGTCCGGCCGAGGCCAGGCCAGAGGACGAGGCGTGAGCAAAACCGAAAAACAGAAGATGCTGGCCGGTGAACTCTACCGGCCGGGCGATCCCGAGATCCAGGCGGACATCGCGGCCACCAAGGACTGGATGGTCTGCTACAACGCGGCCTTCGCCGCGTCCCCGGCCGAGCGGCGTGCCTTGCTCGCCGAGCGCTTCTCCCATGTCGGAGCCGACGCGGTGATCCGGCCGCCGTTCTTCTGCGACTACGGCTTCAACATCAGCATCGGCGACGGTGCGTTCATGAACTTCAACTGCGTGATTCTCGACGTCTGCAGCGTCACCATCGGCCACGGCACGCAGATCGGTCCGGCCGTTCAGATCTACGCGGCGGATCATCCGCGCGATCCCGAGCCGCGCAGGGCCGGGCTCGAATTCGGCCGGCCGGTGGTGATCGGCTGCAACGTCTGGATCGGTGGCGGTGCACTGATCATGCCGGGCGTCACCGTCGGCGACGACGCCGTGATCGGCGCGGGCGCCGTGGTGACGCGGGACGTCGCCCCCGGCACGACGGTCGCCGGCAATCCGGCGCGTCCGATCGTGAGCCGAAGCATGGCGTCGAAATGACCTGTTCGAATTGACTTGGGCAGGACCATCCGACATAAGCCCGCGTCATGTGAAGCGGCGCCCCCTTTCGGGCGCTCTTCGCGCTTGCCGACACATTTCTTGAGGGACGGTTCGGTCCTCAGCGCGCCCTGGCGCCGCTTGGATCCTCATCCCGTCCGCCGGAGTCCATGCCATGAAGAGAACCTACCAGCCGAGCAAGCTCGTTCGGAAGCGCCGCCACGGTTTCCGCGCGCGTATGGCGACGGCCGGCGGCCGCAAGGTCATCGCCGCCCGCCGCGCCCACGGCCGCAAGAAGCTTTCCGCCTAAGTCAGCGGATTGCGCGTACCGGCCCGTCGGGGCCGGGCGCCGGAGGTCAGTGGCTGTGCCGAGCATTCGACGCCTGAGGCGGCGACCGGACTTCCTCGCCGCGGCATCCGGCCGGCGCTACCATACCGAGCGCATGACTGCGCAGGGTCGCCTCCGCGAGCCTGGCGAGATGCGCGACGGCGGCCCCGCCGAGGGGGTCTATCTCGGCTTCACCATCACCAAGCGGGTCGGCCACGCCACCGAGCGGAACCGCATCAGGCGCCGCCTGCGCGGTGCCATCGCGGTGCTCGGCGACGACGCGCCCGGCTGCCCGGCCGATGTCGTCTTGGTGGCGCGCCGCCCTGCCCTCGATGCCGCCTTCGAAACGCTCGTCGATGACCTGCGCCGGTCGCTCAAGGCGGTGACCAAGCCGCGCGGCCCCAAGGACACGCCTGCTGGCAGGAGTGGCGGCTCCGGCGCCGCGGCCCCTGGCGCTCGGCCCCGAACGGGGGCACATGTCCCCCGCCAGCCGAATCCCGGCAAGATCAAAACACAGACGGCGCACGGATCGACCGATGGGTAACGACAAGACGAACATGTTCGTCGCGATCGCCTTGTCTCTGGCGGTGCTGCTCGGCTGGAACTACTTCGTCGCTGCGCCGATGAGCGAGCGCCAGCGTCAGACCCAGGCCCAGAACAAGGCCGCCGGTCAGCCGCTGGGCAGCGATGCCGTCCCTACGCCGAGCTCGAAGGAGGGTGGCCCCTCCGCTCCCGTGCCCGGCACCGTGCCGAGCGCCGGTCAAGCGCCCGTCTCGCGCGACGAGGCCATCGCCCGTTCGGCGCGTCTGCGCGTCGACACCCCGGCCTTGTTCGGCTCGATCGCCCTCAAGGGCGGCCGCATCGACGACATCCTCCTGAAGAATTACCACGAGACCGTCAGCGACGAGAGCCCGCGCATCGTCCTGCTCTCGCCCACCGGCAGCGCCAACCCCTACTATGCCGAGTTCGGCTGGGTCGGTGCCGATGCCGGCCCGTTGCCGAATTCCGAGACGGTCTGGAAGGCCGATGCCGAGGTTCTGACGCCGGGCAAGCCCGTGACCCTGACCTGGGACAACGGTGCCGGCCTCACCTTCAAGCGCATCGTCGCCGTCGACGACAAGTTCATGTTCACGGTACGCGACGAGATCGACAACACCGGTTCCAAGGCCGTCACCCTCTATCCCTACAGCCTCGTCTCGCGCTGGGGTAAGCCGCAGACCCAGGGCTACTACGTGCTGCACGAAGGCCTGATCGGCGTGCTCGGCACCGATGGCCTGCAGGAATACACCTACGACCACGTCGCCAAGGAGCCCGCCTACGGCGGTGCGAACACCAAGGGCAAGGCCTGGACGAACGTGACCGGCGGCTTCGTCGGCATCACCGACAAGTATTGGGCTGCGGCCTCGATCCCCGATCAGGACAAGCCCTTCACCGGCGCCTTCACCGAGCGGACCGATGGCGCCACCAAGGTCTACCAGACCAGCGTGCGCGGCGATGCCGTCTCCGTCGCGCCCGGCGCGTCCTCGGTCGCCACGCAGCGCCTGTTCGCCGGCGCCAAGGAGGTCAACCAGATCAACGCCTACCAGAAGGAACTCGGCATCAAGCAGTTCGATCTGATGATCGACTGGGGCTGGTTCTGGTTCCTGACCAAGCCGATGTTCAAGGCGCTGGATTTCTTCTTCCACTTGCTCGGAAACTTCGGCGTCTCGATCCTGCTCGTGACCGCGATTCTGAAGCTGTTCTTCCTGCCGATCGCCAACCGCTCCTACGTCTCCATGGCCAAGATGAAGGCCGTGCAGCCCGAGATGGCCTCCATCCGGGAGCGGTACAAAGACGACAAGATGAAACAGCAGCAGGCCA
This sequence comes from Methylobacterium sp. WL9, assembly GCF_008040035.1. NCBI lineage: Bacteria > Pseudomonadati > Pseudomonadota > Alphaproteobacteria > Hyphomicrobiales > Methylobacteriaceae > Methylobacterium > Methylobacterium sp. WL9. The sequence goes on along the minus strand of NZ_VRVE01000001.1, from coordinate 160,876 downwards.
TGATGGAGCTGTACAAGAAGGAAAAGATCAATCCGGTCGCCGGCTGTTGGCCGGTGCTGATCCAGATCCCGGTCTTCTTCGCGCTCTACAAGGTGCTGTTCATCACCATCGAGATGCGGCACGCGCCGTTCTTCGGCTGGATCCAGGATCTTGCCGCGCCGGATCCGACGAGCCTGCTCAACCTGTTCGGCCTGCTGCCGTTCGCGGCGCCCGACTTCGTCCATCTCGGCGTCTGGCCGCTGGTGATGGGCGTGACGATGTTCGTGCAGATGAAGATGAACCCCACGCCGCCGGACCCTGTCCAGGCGCAGGTCTTCACCTTCATGCCGATCATCTTCACCTTCATGCTCGGCTCGTTCCCGGCTGGCCTCGTGATCTACTGGGCCTGGAACAACACCCTCTCGGTGATCCAGCAATACGTCATCATGCGCCGCAACGGCGTGAAGGTGGAGTTGTGGGACAACCTGAGGGGCACGTTCAGCAAGAAGACGCCGCCCGGCAAGGGCGCCGCCGCCAAAAGCTGAAGATCAAGGGCTGACGTGACTTCATCCGACACCGAACAGGCCGGCCTCACCGAGGCCGGCCGCCTGCTTTTCGCCGGAGCCGCCGACTTCATCGCCGCCGCGCCGTCGATCGGCGTGCTGCCGCCGATGGACGGCGTCGAGATCGCCTTCGCCGGCCGCTCCAACGTCGGAAAGTCGAGCCTCGTCAACGCGCTGACGGGCCGGAATACCCTGGCGCGCACCTCGCACACGCCGGGACGCACCCAGCAGCTCAACTTCTTCAAGATCGGCGAGCGTCTGACGCTGGTCGACATGCCGGGCTACGGCTACGCCGCGGTGGAGAAAGCCAAGGTCGCGGCCTGGACCGAACTGATCCACGCCTACCTCAAGGGCCGGGCCAACCTCGCCCGCGTCTTCATGCTGATCGACTCGCGCCACGGCCTGAAGGAGATCGACACGGACGTGCTCGACGGCCTCGACAAGGCGGCGGTGTCCTACCAGATCGTGCTGACCAAGGGTGACGCGCTCAAGAAGCATGAGATCGACGCGCGCATCGCGGGCATCCAGGCAGCCATCGCGCGCCGGCCTGCGGCGTTTCCCGAAATCCTGCTGACTTCGAGCCGTGATGACCGCGGCGTGGCGGAGTTGCGCGCTTGCGTGGCGCGGCTGTTGTCCGAGCGCGGCGCGTGACCCCACTCGACCGCGTTCTCCTCGCGCTCGCCGGCCTCTCGGGCCTGCTCGGCGTCGCAGCGAGTGCGGCTGCCGCCCATACCAGCGGCTGCGAGACGCTGAAGACCGCCGCGCAGTTCCTGCTGTTTCACGCGCCGCTCGTCGTTGGGCTCGTGACGCTCGGCGCTTCCGGGCTGACCGGCCCGCGCATCACCCGCGCGGCGGCGGCCGCGGTGCTGATCGGCCTCGCGCTGTTCAGCGGCGATCTCGCCATGCGGTCGCTGACCGGCGCCGCCCTGTTCCAGATGGCCGCGCCGTCCGGCGGTTTCGCGCTGATGGGCGGTTGGCTGCTGGTCGCCGTCGCGGCCTTGGTGCCCGTGCGCCGCTGACTCCTACTTGATCAGGTCCGGCAATGGCGGCGTCACACCCGCCGGCAACGCGGTGCGAGCCATGTTCAGGGTCATGGCGAGCAACGTGTAGTAGCCGTTGATCCCGGCGAGATCGATCGCGCCCTGTTCCCCGAACTTCTCCACGACACGTGCGTAGGTCTTGTCGCTGACCGCCTTGTTGCGGTGGAGCTCGGTCGCGAAGGCGTAAACTAGGGTCTCGTCCTCGCCCATCGCGTCGGGGCGGCGTCCCTCCCGGACGGCCTCGACGATGGCCGGATCGAGACCGGCCTTCCGCGCGATCGGCTCGTGGATCTGCCATTCGAGCTGCTGGCTCCACTCTCGCGCCGTGAGCAGGATTGTGAACTCGCTGAGCTTCAGCGGCACGACGCTGTTGTAGCGCAGGTAGAGTCCCATGTTGCTGGCGTTCAGCATCAGTTGCGGGCTGCGCAGCAGCGGCACGAACGGGCCGAACACCGGCACCTTGCGGGCCACCAGGAACTCTTCGGAGGCCTTCTTCTGGGCCTCAGTCTGCGTGTCGGCCGGGATCTCCGGCATCCGGTCCTGCGCGCGTGCGGCTGAGGGTGCCAGGAGGCCGAACGCGAAGGCGAGTGCAATGCGCGTACGCATGTTCATAAATCCCGTCGGCCGTCAGCCGGGCAAAACCGGCGGATGATACTCCAGCGTGAAGGCCAGCGCCCACAGCAGGAACAGCACAACCGGCAGGTGGAAGATCAGTTGCAGGAAGCTGAAGCCGACGATGTCGCGCGCCTTCAGGCCGAGGATGCCGAGCAGCGGCAGCATGAAGAACGGGTTGATCAGGTTCGGCAGGGCCTCCGCTGCGTTGTAGACCTGCACCGCCCAGCCGAGATGCACTTTCAGCTCGTTGGCCGCCTGCATCACGTAAGGCGCCTCCAGCAGCCACTTGCCCCCGCCGGACGGCACGAAGAAGCCGAGCACGGCCGAATAGACGCCCATCGCCAGCGGGAAGCTGCCCTGCGTGTTCAGCGCGACGAAGGCGTGGGTGATGACGTCGGCGATGCTGCTGCCGGCGGCATTCTTGGCGCCCGTCAGGATCGCGGCGATGGCGGCATAGAACGGGAACTGGATCAGGATACCGGCGGTGGCGGGCACCGCTTTCCCAAGCGCGTTCAGGAAGCGCTTCGGCCGCCAATGCAGAACGAAGCCGAGCATCAGGAACAGGAAGTTGTAGGTGTTGAGGTTCGAGATCGCGACGATCCAGTCCTGGCGCGCGAATTCCTGGATCAGCCAGCCGACGGCGAGAAATCCGATCAGGATGGTGAGCAGCGGGGCGTGTTCCAGCCATTCGCCGGGCTGTCGGGGGCCGGTGATCGGCTCCTCTTCGCGGCGCGGATCGATGCCGAGATCCTGCGCCGTCACCGCGCTGTCGCGGCCCGGGGCGGAGGCGAGCGCGATCACCGCCGACATCGTGACGAGCACGGCGGCGATGAGCATCGACTGCCAGAGGAAGATCGTCTCGCTGAAGGGGATCACGCCGGTGATCGGCAAGAGGCTCGGCGGCAGGCTCTTGGCGTTGGCCTGGAGTTGTGCGGCCGAGGACGACAGGCCCATGGCCCAGGTCGCGCCGAGGCCGAGATAGGCGGCGGCGCCTGCCGCGCGGTAATCCATGCGCAGATCTTCGCGGCGCGCCAGCGCGCGGGCCAGAAGTCCGCCGAAGATCAGGCTCAGGCCCCAGCTCAGCAGGGAGGACAGCATCGTCGCGATGGCGATGAGGCCGATCGCGCCGCGCCCCGTCTTCGGCACCAGCGCGATGCGGTCGATCAGGGCCTGCACGGGCGGCGAGGTCGCGACGACGTAGCCGCCGATGGTCACGAAGACCATCTGCATGGTGAAGGGGATCAGGCTCCAGAAGCCGTCGCCGAAACTCTTGGTGACCGCCTGGACCGGCGCACCGTTGAGGAGCGCGGCCCCCGCCACGATGACCACGGCGATGGCCACGAACACGAAGGCGTCCGGGAACCACTTCTCCGCCCATTCGGTGAAGCGGAGCGCCAGACGCGCCAGGGCGCTTTCCTCTTTGCGTGGTCCTCGGTCGGGGTCGCTGCCCTGCCTCGGTGTCCGCTGCGCGTGTTCGGCCATGGTCGCCCTCTCCTGCGCAGCATAGGCGCCGAAACCGGGCGCGGCCTCAAGGGACTACGGCGCTCAAGGCGCGCGAACGCTCAGGAATTCCACGGCCTTCGCCTGTTCCGCCACGAAGACGCCCGCGGTCAGCGCGCCGCCATAGACCGCGCCGGTGTCGAGGTTGGTGCGATAGGCATGAACCTCCGCGCGCGTGTCCGAGAGCGGCGTGTGTCCATGGACAACGTGGCGGCCGAAATCGTGAGGCTCTGAGAGAAACGGTTCGCGGATCCAGAGTCGCGTCTCGATGTCGGGATCGGGCACCTCAGCCTCCGGCCGGAAGCCGGCATGGACGTACCAGCGCAGGGCGTCTTCGTGCAGCGTCGGCAGCGCCTCGATCCAGTCGAGCACGTCGCCGGGCAACTCTTCCGGCCCCGCGGCGCCGAACGCGGCGAGCGTCTCCGCGCCGCCGTTCTGGAGCCAGAGATCGAGGGCGCCGCGCTCCTGCAGTGTCTTCAACAGCATCGCCTCGTGGTTGCCCATCAGGCAGACGACCGCCTCCTCCTCGCGCCATTGCAGCTTGCGCAAGGTTTCGATCACTCGCGCACTGTCGGGGCCGCGGTCGATATAGTCGCCGAGGAAGACGAGTTTCCGCGCGCGGCACGCCGCGTGAGCGTCGATTTTTTCGAGCAGGGCGTCGAGAAGGTCGGCGCAGCCGTGGATGTCGCCGATGGCGTATGTCAGCGTTGCCGCAATCATCCTCTCGTTGTCGGGGCAAAGTCTTGCCGACGCAATGACGAGGACGACACCCGGCGGCGATGACCGCCGCCGGCAGAGCGTTTAGTTCAGCGTCGCCCCCAACGGCCGCCGCTCGCCGCCAACCGAAACGTCGCCGATCATCAGCCCCATCGGCCCGAGCCGCACCGGCACCGCCTCGCCGTCGTGGAGCTGCCCGGAGAGCAGCAGTTCCGCGAGCGGATCCTGCACGGTCTTCTGGATCACGCGCTTGAGCGGGCGTGCCCCGTAGGCCGGGTCGTAGCCCCTGTCGGCGAGCCAGCCCTCGGCCTCGTCGTCGATATCGAGGGCGATCTTGCGCTCGTCGAGCAGTTTCTGCAGCCGGGCGAGTTGGATCTTGACGATCGCACCCATCTCGGAGCGAGCGAGGCGGTGGAACAGGATGATCTCGTCGATCCGGTTGAGGAATTCCGGCCGGAAGTGCCCGCGCACCACGCCCATCACCTCCTCGCGCACCACGTCCGTGTCCTCGCCCGCCGGCTGATTCACCAGATATTCGGAGCCGAGATTCGACGTCATGATCAGCAGCGTGTTGCGGAAATCGACCGTGCGGCCCTGCCCGTCCGTCAGGCGCCCGTCGTCGAGCACCTGCAGCAGGACGTTGAACACGTCCGGATGCGCCTTCTCGACCTCGTCGAACAGCACGACCTGATAGGGCCGCCGCCGCACCGCTTCGGTCAGCGCCCCGCCCTCCTCGTAGCCGACATAGCCGGGAGGCGCGCCGATCAGCCGGGCGACCGCATGCTTCTCCATGTATTCCGACATGTCGATGCGCACGAGGGCGGTGTCGTCGTCGAACAGGAAGCCGGCGAGCGCCTTGGTCAGCTCGGTCTTGCCGACGCCGGTGGGGCCGAGGAACATGAACGAGCCGATCGGCCGGTTCGGGTCCTGCAGTCCGGCCCGCGCCCGCCGCACGGCGGTCGAGACCGCCTCCACCGCCTCGCGCTGGCCGACGACGCGCTTCGCCAACGCATCTTCCATCGCCAGCAGCTTTTCGCGCTCGCCCTCCAACATCTTGTCGACGGGCACGCCGGTCCAGCGCGAGACCACGCCGGCGATGTGGGCCGGCGTCACCGCCTCCTCCATCATGCCGTCGCGGTCCGCAGCGGATTCGGCCGCGGCCTCGATCTCGGCGAGCGTCTTCTCCAGTCCCGGGATCACGCCGTAGGCGAGCTCGCCCGCGCGCTGGTACTGGCCCTGGCGCTGGGCGTTGGCGAGGTCGGTGCGGGCCTCGTCGAGCTTCTTCTTGAGGTCGGCCGCGGCGCCGAGCTTGTCCTTCTCCGATTTCCAGCGGGCCGTGATCGACGCGGACTGCTCCTCGAGCTCGGCCAGCTCCTTCTGCAGGCGCTGGAGCCGGTCACGGGAGGCGGCGTCGGTCTCCCTCTTGAGGGCCTCGCCCTCGATCTTGAGCCGCACGATCTCGCGGTCGACGTTGTCGAGTTCCTCCGGCTTCGAATCGACCTGCATGCGCAGGCGCGAACCGGCCTCGTCCATCAGGTCGATCGCCTTGTCGGGCAGGAAGCGGTCGGTGATGTAGCGGTTCGACAACGTCGCCGCCGCGACCAGGGCGGAATCCTGGATGCGCACGCCGTGGTGCTGCTCGTACTTCTCCTTGAGGCCGCGCAGGATCGAGACCGTATCCTCTACGGTGGGCTCGGAGACGAAGACCGGCTGGAAGCGCCGGGCCAGAGCCGCGTCCTTCTCGACATGCTTGCGGTACTCGTCGAGCGTGGTCGCGCCGACGCAGTGCAGCTCGCCGCGGGCCAAAGCGGGCTTCAGAAGATTCGACGCATCCATGGCGCCGTCGGCCTTTCCGGCGCCGACCAGCGTGTGCATCTCGTCGATGAACAGGATGATGCCGCCGGCCGCAGCCGTGACCTCGGACAGCACGCCCTTCAGCCGCTCCTCGAATTCTCCGCGGTACTTGGCGCCCGCGATGAGCGCGCCGAGGTCGAGCGCCAGCAGGCTCTTCTCCTTCAAGCTCTCCGGCACGTCGCCGTTGACGATGCGCAGGGCCAGCCCCTCGACGATGGCGGTCTTGCCGACGCCGGGCTCGCCGATGAGGACGGGATTGTTTTTGGTGCGCCGTGACAGCACCTGGATGGTGCGGCGGATCTCCTCGTCACGCCCGATCACCGGGTCGAGTTTGCCCTCGCGGGCAGCCTCCGTGAGGTCGCGGGCGTACTTCTTCAGCGCGTCGTAGGCGTTCTCGGCCGAGGCGTTGTCGGCGGTGCGGCCCTTGCGCAATGCGTTAATTGCGGCATTGAGCGAGGCCGCTGTGACGCCGGCGGCGGCGAGCGCCCGGCCGGCCTCGGATTCCTTCTCGACGGCGAAGGCGAGTAGGAGCCGTTCGACCGTGACGTAGCTGTCGCCAGCCTTCTCGGCGGCTTTTTCCGCCGTGTCGAACAGGCGCACGAGATCGCGCGTCGCCTGCGGCTGCGCACTGTTCCCCGAAACCTTCGGCTGCTTGGCGAGCCACTGTTCGATCTGGGCCAGCGCGACCTTCGACTGGCCGCCGGCTCGGTCGATCAGGCCCGCGCAGAGCCCTTCCGTGTCGTCGAGGAGCACCTTGAGCAGGTGCCCCGGGGCGAGCTGCGGATGCCCCTCGCGCATCGCCAGCGACTGCGCCGCCTGGACGAAGCCGCGAGCCCGCTCCGTGTATTTCTCGAAATTCATGCGTCGATACCCTCATCCCGATCGAACGCCCTGCCCGGCCAACCGGCACAGCCACGCCCGATGCGACCTCCCGCGGGGTCGGCCCCGCCGGGACACCGACGCCTCATGAGGCCGCCGGTGAGAGGAATTTGGTGTTGTATATTCGTGACACAAGGGGTCTGAACGGGCCGACTGCGTAAGCCGAGATCGCTGCTTGGTGGCTTGTCGCGAGGCAGCGCCGGGATTAGCCCGGTTTCATGAGCCAGCCTTCGGAAATCCGCATCGCGCATCTCTATCGTTACCCTGTCAAAGGGCTCTCCCCCGAACGCGTCGCCTCGGCCGAGCTGGAAACCAGCGGCTACTTTCCCGGCGACCGGCTCTACGCGATCGAGAACGGGCCTTCGGGCTTCAACGAGGTCGCACCGCGCCACCTGCCCAAGATCGTCTACCTGATGCTGATGCGGAACGAGGCGCTGGCCCGGCTGCGCACCCGCTTCGACGACGCATCACACAGGCTCACCATCGAGTACGGAGACGATGCCCCGGTCGTCTACGACCTCGGCAGCCGTGAGGGGCGCGATGCACTCGCCGCGTTCATGAAAGGCTTTCTGCCGCACGAATTGCGTGGCGAGCCGCGGGTGCTGGAGGCCCCCCCGGGCTACCGCTTCACGGATTCGCGGACGGGCTTCGTGTCGTTCATCAATCTCGCCAGCGTGCGCGCGGTCGAGGACTTCGTCGGCGCGCCGGTCGACCCGCTGCGTTTTCGCGGCAACGTCCTCCTCGACGGTCTCGACCCCTGGGCCGAACTCGACCTCGTCGGCCGCATCGTCGAGGCGCCGGGGGGCGCCCGGCTCAAGGTTACCGCGCGGACGCAGCGCTGCGCGGCGACGAACGTCGATCCGCAGACCGGCTTTCGCGATCTCGCGATCCCGCGCGCGCTCGACGAGCGGCTCGGCCACATGGATTGCGGCGTCTATGCCGAGGTGATCGCAGGCGGCGTCCTGCGCGAGGGCGACGCTCTCACGCTCGACAGGTAAAGCGCCGCGTTCCGCGCGGCGGCGGTCATCCGCCGGGCGCGCGGAACGCGACCCTCGGCCGAGGGTCGCGCGAACGACAGTCAGTGATCGACAGGCTCGGCCACCGCGGCGAGCTTGGTGCGCCGTTCGCACATGATCTTGAGGTAGCGTCCGTCTCCGCCTGGAAGGCCTGCCGAGGCAGCGGAGGCCTGGGCGTGCATCATGCACTCCATGGCCGAATGTGCCGGTGCGACGATGATGTCGAGGGCGGTATCGCGCGAGCAGTCCACGGAGGAGAGCGTGGTCGCGCAGACGAGGGCGACGGCGAGAAGTTCAGGCATGACGGACCCCATTTTCGTGTTGCGAAAAGGTCCGCGGGGTTGCTCCGGCGTGGGAGTCACCGCGTGGTCGTTGCCTGGGCGTCCCCCTCTTGCTTATCGTCTTGCGGGCGTATCACGCAGAGGCCGTGCCAAATCTGCCTGAGCACTCCCGGTTGGGGGCCTGACGTGTGATGCATGTCACAGCGCGCGGCGAGGTCGAACGGTCAGTCGCGGGCCTTGAGCCAGGCCGGCTCAGGCTCGCTGCGCGGCATCAGGGCGGCCACGGCGTCGAGGTCGACGGTGAAGTTCTGGGTCAGGCGATCCCAGATCTCGGCCTGCGACGGCGCATTCTGACCGAAGGCGTGGAGCGCGCGCGCCAGGAGATTGGGGCTGGTCAGTGTCGGGCGCGGGGTGAACAGGTCGGTATCGAGCATGGTCGTGTTCCTGGGCGGCAGGAACACTATCCGTCGGCATGGTTAATCGAGCGTTAAATTTGATCTTTTGTTAAGGCCCGCTCGTTAAGCAGTCTGCCGAAGCTTTCGCCAGCACCGTCGATCTTATCCCGGCATGACGTGCGCCCGGCGCGCTGTTCCGCAGCGCCGGGGGCTAATCCGATCCGTTCGCCTCGCCGCCGACCTCGCCGAAGATCGGGACGAAAGCCGCCCGCAACGCCATGTCGGCTTCGTCCATCGAGACGATCCGCCCGAGGTCGGCGAGGCTGGTGACGCCGTGCCGGCGCACCCCGCACGGCACGATGCCCGAGAAATGCGAGAGATCCGGCTCCACGTTGAGGCTGATGCCGTGCAGGCTCACCCAGCGCCGGACGCGGATGCCGATCGCCGCGATCTTGTCCTCGACGCCCTCCCCCTTCTCCGGACGCCGCACCCAGACGCCGACGCGGTCCTCGCGGCGCTCCGCGCGCACGTTGAAGGCGTCGAGGCTGGCGATGAGCCAGGCCTCCAGGCTGGCCACGTAGGCACGCAGATCCTGCCGGCGGCGGCCGAGGTCGAGCATCACGTAGGCCACGCGCTGGCCCGGTCCGTGATAGGTGAACTGCCCTCCCCGCCCCGTTCGATGCACGGGAAAGCGCTCCGGCTCGACGAGGTCGACGTCCTGGGCGGAGGTGCCCGCGGTGTAGAGCGGCGGGTGCTCCAGCAGCCAGACGAGCTCTGGGGCATTTCCCCGCGCGATGGCGGCCGCACGCGCCTCCATGGCCTCCACGGCCTCCTCGTAGCCGACCGGCGTATCGCTCACCCGCCACACCACCGGCGGCGAGCCGGACGCGGGCAGGAACGAGACCGGGCTCACCGACAGGCGCGGGGTGGAGTTTCGTGGGCCGATCGCCCCGTCGTTTACCAAGGCTTCACCATAACGCGCGGAAGGTCGGTGCTGGCATCATACCCATGGATCCCGCCGCGTCGGCGCCGGGGCCATCGGTACAGGAAACGTGGCGTGGCCGTTCTCGAAGACCTCAAGGTCGACCTCAAGGTGGTGCTCGGGCGCAGCCACATGCCGCTGCACATGCTGCTGCGCATGGGCCGCGGCGCCGTGATCGAACTCGAATCCACCGAGACCGATATGGTCGAGATTCTCGCCAACGACCACCCGATCGCGCGCGGCCAGATCGTGGTGACGGGCAACCGCATATCGATCGAGGTCACCGAGCTGATCCGCAAGGCCTCCGTCATCCGCACCCCCGGCGTGACCATCGGCGAAGGCGAGGTCCCGATCCTCGAACGGGGCGACGACCGCGCTTGACGCAAGGGGGCGAGCCGGCGCCGTCGTGCGATTGGCTCGGCGAAAGTGGAAACCGCGCTTGTGCCTGCCGAAACCATCTGGTACTCGCTGCGCCGCTCACACGGGCTGACCGGCCCCGCTCGCGGCGCTGGCCCGGGACATGTGGCGAGCGGCCATGGCGGAATTGGTAGACGCGCTAGCTTGAGGTGCTAGTCCCGCGAGGGGTGGAGGTTCGAGTCCTCTTGGCCGCACCAACCTAACGGTTGGTGTTTTTTCTAGATCGACGCTTCCGACGATCGAGGCGCAGACTTTGCCCTCGGAGGCGAGCGCGTAGCTCAGCTGGTAGAGCAACGGACTTTTAATCTGTAGGTCCTGGGTTCGAGTCCCAGCGCGCTCACCACATTGCTCGGACGGGCTGCCGAGGCCCGGCGTGCGGGTGATCCCGCAAGATCTCACCTCCTCATGATTGTATGCGTGTGCGGGCCTCGTCGAGGATGCGCGCCAGGGAGTTCGCCAGAGCGATACGCGGCTGCCAGCCCGTCGCGCGGGTGAGCGCCGAGGCGTCGCCGCTGGCCGTCGGAATCTCGGAGGGGCGCAGCCGGTCGGTCGCGATGCGGATTTCGAACGGCACCCGCGCCCTTTCGCGCAGGCCGTCGAGCAGTTCGGAAATCGGCCGGGCGCGACCCGACCCGACATTGAAGATGCTGGCCGTCTCAAAGTCGTCCGTCCTGCGGATCACGGCGGCATAGGCGGCAACGACGTCGCCGACGTCTAGGAAGTCGCGCCGGGCGGACAGGTCGCCGACCTCCAGCACCGGCTCGGACAGCCCGGCCTCGATCCGGGCGATCTGGCAGGCGAAGGAGGCGACGACGAAGCGCTCGTCCTGCCCTGGGCCGATATGGTTGAACGGCCGTAGCGCGACCGACCTGATGCCGGCGGCGGGCAGTACGTCGGCGAGCAGGCGCTCTCCCGCGAGCTTCGTGCGGGCATAGGTGTTGGCGGGCATCGGCACGGTGCGCTCGTCGAGTGCCGTGCCTGCGAGGAAGGCGCGCCCGTAGACCTCGCCGGAACTCGCGAACAGGAGGGTGGAGCCCGGCGCACCCGCGATCACGGCCTCGGCGAGATTGAGCAACCCGACGACGTTCGCCTGCCAGGTTTCCGCCGGCGAGCCGCCGGCCTGACTCACGGATGAGAGACCTGCGAGATGCAGGATGTGGGTCGGCGCGAAGCCGGCGACGAAGCGCGAGAGGCCGTCACGGTCGAGCAGGTCGATCGCGGCCAGGATCGCGCCTTCGGGCGCGGCCTTGGAGATGTGGAGGTCGAGCCCCGCCAGTGCGTCGCCCGGCGCCTGGGCCTCGGCCAGAGCCCGCAGCGCGTGACGGCCGACGAAGCCGCCGACGCCGGTGATCAGGATACGTGGCAGCGTCCGCTCCCCTTGCTCGACGCGACGGACGTCGCGTCGCGGTCCGATGGCTTATCGGACAAATCCGGCTTGCAGACGAGTTTCGCCCATCGGCGCCGTCCTCAAGCCAATTCAGAGCTATGACGCGATGGGTGCCGCAAGGAAGATCGAGCGCGGCGCCGGGGCCCCCGTCCATCACCGCGAGTTCACGGCCCGGTAAGCCCGAGCCGATACGAACGCATCGCGAGCGCGCTGCTCGCCGCATGTCGGGGAGGCCTATCATCGACTCTCGGTCCGTCGCCGCCTATGGCCGCATCCGACACCGCGCCTGTTCACGCAGCCACCGCACGGAGCCCCTCGTCATGAACGCACAGGCGGGGCCTGCCTCCCGGGACCGGCCCTCCGAGGGCTTCACCGTCGGCGAGCCGCCAGCGTTCGGCGCGCGCAGGAACGAATAGTATCGGGCCCTCATCGGCGAAAGCCAGCGATTCAGGGCTGGGCCGAATGCTCATGGCGTCTCGTGAAATCTATTCGCGTCGTCGAAACGCCGAATCAACAACTCGAGCGGCTCTGCATAATCTCCACGAAGCCCGAGCCGGTCGTGCGCACCCTCCAGCTGAATCGTCGCCTGATCTACGAGGCACGCAGCTGAAAAGGAGCGCGACCTGCTCGATCCAACTGAAATTCGTGGCGGACCTCGCATCCGCTGCCTGATCCGATCCAACGCACGGGACGAACGGAAATGAGTGAGAACCCCACGTCGAAAAGCGCCGACGTCAGTTCATCCGAAGGTGTCGCGGCCGACGAACTGAGGCAGTTCATCGAGCGGATCGAAAGGCTGGAGGAAGAGAAGGCGGGCATTGGCGGCGATATCAAGGAGGTCTTCCAGGAACTTCGCGGCAGGGGCTTCGACGTCAAGGCCGTGCGGACATTGATCCGCATGCGTAAGAAAGATCATAGCGAGCGCCAGGAAGAAGAAGCGATCTTGGATCTCTATATGCAGGCTCTCGGCATGGTCTGAAAATGAGATTGTAAATTATTCTATATTTGAAGGCTGAAAACATTTTGGAATTGGCCCGGCCGATAGCAGTTGTTTGAGATCGGTCGGGCTTTGATTTGCGGTCTGACGGCGATTGCGCCATCTGGCCATGATCGTGAGGCACCTCGTCGGGAACGGATCGAACCGAAGGATGCCGGGGTGTTGCCCGTCGCATCGCGTACCGAGGCCGGGCCGCCGGGACGCGTCGCGGTGGCTTCTCGAAGCGCCTGCGAACTCAGTCGGCACGGTCTTTCGCAAGAATCGGATCCATCGATAGAGAATCTTCTACTGCGGCTGCAAAACAAAGAAACAGATTTCGCCGGACCTCGGCTATATCGATCGCATACAATATTATGCGGACGGGGTCGGCTGACATGGTCGAAGTTCTGAATCGGCGCGGTTTTCTGAAGGCGTCCACGGCTTTCGCGACGGGGGCGGCAGCCGGCTTCTCCTGCATCGAGCTCGCCAGCGCTGCCCCGATCGAGATACCGACGATCGACAGGTTGAGCCTGCGCGTCTTGATCGATTCGGCTCACGATCAGTTCCTCAAGCCCAGCACGGTCCGGGGCGTGGTGCATCAGCCGCCCGGCAATGGCCGCGGGAGCGACTATCGCAAGGTCCTGCACAACCAGTGGGGCTTGTCCCTCTTCGTCGAATCGCAGCGCGCGGACGAGTCCCGGACGATCCTGCTCGATTTCGGCTACAGCCCCGACGCGCTCCTGAACAACATCGAGATCCTGAAGGTCGACCCGACCAAGATCGACGCCCTGATCGTGAGCCACGGCCATCACGATCATTACGGCGGCCTGACCGGATTTCTCGACAGCTATCGGGACAAGCTCGCACCCGACGTGAAGCTCTATGCCGGCGGCGAGGACAATTTCTGCCACCGCGTCAGCCCGAGCGGCGTGCAGGGCCAGTTCACGGATTTCGGCCAGCTCGATCGACGCGAACTGGCCGCGCGGCGGATCACCACCGTCCTGTGCGAGACGCCGACGGTGGTGGCCGGCCACGCCTTCACCACGGGCCAGATCAAGCGCTCGTCGATCGAGCGCATCCTGCCCAACACGTTCGTGGAGCGCGGCAGCAAGGACGGCCTGGGCTGCGATGCGAGCCACTATTCGCCGCCGGAACTGCAGGGCAAGATCCTGCCGGACGAGCACGTCCACGAGCACGCGACGTGCTTCAACATCAAGGACAAGGGGCTCGTCGTCATCAGCTCCTGCGGCCATGTCGGCATCGTGAACTCTGTCCGGCAGGCCCAGGAGGTCTCCGGCGTGAAGAAGGTTCACGCCATCGTCGGCGGCTTCCATCTCGGGCCGGCCCCGAAGGAGTATCTCAGCCAGGTCGTCGCCGAGATCGGGAAGCTCGAGCCCGACGTCGTCATCCCGATGCATTGCAGTGGCCTGAATTTCGCGCTCGAAGCGCAGGCACAGATGCCGGCCGGCATCCTCGTTCCGACTACGGGCAGCCGGCTCACGTTCGGTGCGTAGCCTCGCGGCCGGTGCGGCGCTTCTGGCGGTCCTCGGCTGCCACCCGGCGCTGCCGGCATCGGGCGAGAGCCCGACCCGTCAGCGCTCCGCGGCCGAGCTGATGGACGTGCTGATGTGGAATCGCGAGCCGGTCGGCGGCCCGTTCGCGCTCGTCGATCACGAGGGCCGCCCGAGGACGGAGGCGGATGTCCGCGGCAGGCTCCTGCTCGTGTATTTCGGCTTCACGTCCTGTCCCGACATCTGCCCGACGGACCTCCAAGAGATCGCGCGGGTCCTGACCATGCTCGGGGACGAGGGCGACGCGATCCAGCCGCTCTTCGTCACGCTCGATCCCGAGCGCGACACGGTCGCCGCGCTCGCCGAGTACGTGCCGAACTTCCATCCGCGTCTGGTCGGCCTGACCGGGAGTGTCGAGAGCGTCCGCGTGGCCGCCGACGCCTACAAGGTCTTCTACGAGAAGGTCGCGCGCGCGAACGGCGAGTACACGATCGACCACTCGGCCTTCATTTATCTGATGGACCGGTCCGGCGGCTATCTCGGCTTCTTCCCGCCGGGCACCTCGGCCGAGCGGATGCTGACGATCATCCGGCCGCATCTGGCGCGGCGCTGAGGTCGCTGCGCTCTTGTTAGGGGATCGGTGTCGCGTGTGGTCGGCCCGGATGCCTTGAGCCCTTCGAGCAACCCCATTTCCATGGTCCTCGGGATCGCGTTCGCGATCTGAGCAGCCTCTGGATCGGATAGATGCGAAACGCGGAACGACGAGTTTCAGGGGCCGGTGTTACGCCGGAGCTGCCGAAACATCGCCAGGGCAGGGTCGGTCCCGCCGTCAAACGATCGACCACCAAGCCTGAAAACCTGGTGGAGCTGAGCGGGCTCGAACCTACGTTCGATTAACCCATTGCGGTTATGGAAGTCTTTGGACGACCGAAGGATTTCGGGACGCATCCTGGGACGAACGTGGGACTTATCCTCCCGTAGCTTCGGATCTTACCCTTGCCTCGCCAGCCAGATCCCAAGAAGGCCTATCTCGAACTCCACGGCACGACCTGGCGCGTCAGCGTCGCCGTTCCGAAGGAGGCTCGCAAGACGCTCGGCACCGGGCGGCTGAAGCACAACCTCGGCACCGACAGCCTCACCGTCGCGAACGTCCTCAAGCGACAGCACGTCGAGCGTTTCAAGAAACAGATCCAGGACGCCCTCGACGCGATCCGCGGCCCGAGCAAGTCCGACCTGCACGTCGCACTTGAGCTGGGCAAGGTTGCGGTACGGCTGCGGGAGCAAGGGTCGCCTGAGGAGTGGCGCGCCTTCACCGACGCTGTCTACGAGCGCCACGCCGAGATCCGTTTCAAGGATGCCCGCTGGATCACGGTCGAGGACCCGGAGCACGGTCCGTTCGAGCAGGAAGAGGCGCGTCCGGAGCAGGCCCGGAAAGCCGACCTGTTCTCCGACGTCGCCTACGGGCGCGCGACGCCCATCGACCTTCACCATGAGGCCTACCTGGCGCAGCTGTTCGTGACACGGCGTACGAAGTCCGACGACGAACGCGCCCTCAAGCTCATCCTTCAGTGGTGCGCGAGGGATGGAATCCCCCCGTCGGTCGAGAGGATCGACGGGAAGAGGGCCTATGCCTTCGCCGATGCCCTGAAGGAGATGACCGGTCTCGATCATGTGACGCTCAACAAGTACATCGGTCGCCTGTCGTCGTACTGGCAATACCTGGTGCAGCGGACGGATGCGGCGAAGACCAACGTGTTCGCCGGCGTCGTGGTGAAGGGACCGAAAAAGCCCCACGACCAGAAGGAGCGGCCCTTCTCGAACGGAGAACTGGCACGGCTGCTCCTGGGGCCGGCGACGCCGCACATGTCGGACTTGATGATGATTGGCGCGCTGACCGGCGCCCGTCTCGACGCCATCGTCCGGCTTAGGGTGTGCGATACCGCGAACCGCTGCCTGCTGTTCCAGCCGCAGAAGTCGGAGACGACCGCGCGCTACGTCCCCGTGCATCCGGACCTCGCGGTGGTGATCGCGCGGCGAACGGCGGGGAAGGCGCCAAGCGACGACCTCTTCCCCGAATGGCCGCCTGTGTTGGACCCCAACTCGAAGCGCGAGCGCAGCTTCAAGGCCTCGAACCATTTCACGGATTACCGACGTTCGATCGGCGTCAGCCACGACATCCCTGGGGTGCGGCGCTCCCTCGTAAATTTCCACTCATTCCGGCGGTGGTTCATCTCCCGCTTGGAACAGGCAGACGTTGCCGACAGCCTGATCGCCGCCGTTGTCGGCCACAAGCGCAGCGGCATCACGCTCGGCGTCTACAGCGAGGGTCCGGTGATGCGGTCCGCGCGCAGGGCTGTGGCGAAGGTGAGATTGCCGCCGCTGGACGGCAGCCGTGTGCAGGAGCCGGACCAGGTCATCGCGCGGTCTTAGCCGTCGCGCCGACATCCGGCCCGAGACGTCACCCGAAGGTCCGGCATCCCCTTGCGCCCCGCCCGAAACCCTAGCCTCGCCGACGGCAGGGAATTGCCGGCGAGGGCCATCCCGAAGGAGGCTTTCCCATCAGCCCAGCATACGACTCCTACATCAGGTCGCCTGCCTGGCAGGCGAGCCCGGCCCGCCTGGCCGAGATCGAGGCGGCGGGACGCCGGTGCCGTGTCTGCTACGCGGGGGCGGCGGACGCCGTGCTGGAGGTCCACCATCGAACCTACCTCCGCTTCGGTCGCGAGCATCCCTCGGACCTGACGTTGCTGTGCAGACCCTGCCACCGGGTGGTGACGGACGAGCTGCGCCGTCGCCGTTACGCCCGCAGACCGGTCGGGCCGCCGCAGGACGTCCGAGACCTAGTTCCCGGTCGCCGCCTGACCGGCCGGGCCGCGAGACCTTGGCCGCGTCGGCCATCTGCCGCCCGTTCATCCCGCCGGGCAGGCCGACGTCGGTCATCAGCAGGTCGATGCGCACGTCCGATTGCAGCACCTTGAGGCCCGAGGTGCCGTCCGCCGCCTCGATGGCGGCGTAGCCAAGATCCTCCAGCGCCTCCGTGACGAGCATCCGCACCGTGGGCTCGTCGTCGACCACGAGCACCGTGTCTCCGACCTTGGCCCGGGCCACCTCCGACAGGTCGGGGACCGCTTCGGACGCCTCCGCCTCGCCGCGGTGGCGTGGCAGATAAAGGCAGACCATCGTGCCGTTGCCGGGCTCGGAGCAGATCCGCACCTGACCGCCCGACTGCTTGGCGAAGCCGTAGATCATGCTCAGGTCGAGGCCCGTGCCCTCACCCATCGGCTTGGTGGTGAAGAACGGATCGAATGCCTTCGCCACCACCTCCGGTGGCATGCCGCTGCCGTTGTCCTAGACGCACAGCGCCACGTACTGCTCCGGCTCCAGGTCGCGCTCGCGGGCGCTCCGACATCGGCGCCCTATTCACCGACGTCGACATGCCGGGCACCATGTGGGGGATGACCCTGGCTGGGCGCGTGCACGAGGCCTGGCCCGATATCCGTCTCGTCGTAACCTCTGGACGACAGTGGTTCGCCGACGGCGAGATCCCCGATCACGGCCTGTTCGTGCCGAAGCAGTACAGCTCGGATCAGGTCATCGATGCGATCCGTCACGCGACCTGATCCGAGCCATACGGCCTTGAGCATCCTCATCTCAGCCGGGGCTGGAAGCCGATGTCGATCGCCACGGCCTTCAAGCGGTCGGGCTCGCGTTCCTTGCGCTCGGAGTAGCGGTCGACGAGGTAATCGGATCGCTCGCGGGTCAGGAGCGTGAATTTGAGCAGTTCCTCGCAGACATCGACCACCCGGTCGTAGAGCGGCCCGGGCTTCATCCGGCCGGCGTCGTCGAACTCCTTGTAGGCCATCGGCACAGACGACTGGTTCGGGATAGTGATCATCCGCATCCAGCGCCCGAGCACGCGCAGACCGTTGACCGCGTTAAACGATTGCGAACCCCCCGAGACCTGCATCACGGCCAGGGTCCGCCCTTGCGTCGGGCGCACTGACCCTTCCGCTAGCGGCAGCCAGTCGATCTGGCTTTTGATGACCCCGGTCATGGCGCCGTGCCGCTCGGGGCTGACCCAGACATGGCCCTCGGACCAGATCGAGAGGTTCCGGAGTTCCTGGACCTTGGGGTGATCGGGCGCGGCGTCGTCGGGCAGCGGCAGGCCGTGCGCGTCGTAGATCCGCACCTCGCCGCCCATCGCCTCCAGGAGGCGCGCGGCCTCGTAGGCGAGGAAGCGGCTGAACGAGCGCTCCCGGAGCGAGCCGTAGAGGATCAGGAAGCGCGGGGCGTGGGTGAACGGCGCCCCCACCTGCATTTCGGCCGTCGTCGGGACTACGAAGTGCCCCTCGCTCAGGTTCGGCAGGCCGTCGGCGAAGGGCTGTCGAGGCTTGTCCAAGGAGCTTCTATCCTCTACGTTTCAACGATGGTTGAGATATTGACATCATGATGGACGAACGGCAAGCCGTCGCCGCCTTTGCGGCCCTCGGCCAGGAGCATCGCCTGCGCATCGTGCGCCAGCTCGTCACCGCGGGGCCTAACGGGATGGCTGCCGGCATGCTGGCCGAGGCGGTCGGCGTGTCCGGCACCAACCTGTCGTTCCACCTGAAGGAACTCAGCCATTCCGGCTTGGTCACCTCCCGGCGCGAGGGCCGGTCGATCATCTACATCGCCGCCTACCCGGACCTTTCCGAGCTCATCCAGTTCCTGATGCGCGATTGCTGCCAGGGCCGCCCCGAGGTCTGCGCCCCGGCCGTCGCCGCCCTATCCGCCTGCTGCAAGGAGACCGCCTGATGGACGTCGTGATCTACCACAACCCGGATTGCGGCACGTCCCGCAACACCCTGGCCCTGATCCGCAACGCCGGCATCGAGCCGCACGTGATCGAGTACCTGAAGATGCCGCCGAACCGGATCATAATCCGCCAGCTCGCGCAGCGCGCCGGCATCACCGTGCGCGACCTCCTGCGGGAGAAGGGTACGCCCTATGCCGAGCTCGGCCTGGGCGACGCGACGCTCACGGACGACCGGCTTCTCGATGCCATCGAGGCTCACCCGATCCTGCTGAACCGCCCCTTGGTCGTGAGCCCGACGGGCGTAGCCCTGTGCCGTCCCTCCGAGGCGGTCCTCGACCTCCTGCCGGCCCAGCAGGGCGAGTTCGTCAAGGAGAACGGCGAGCGCGTCGTCGACGAGCACGGGCGGCGCGTCGCCACCGCCTGATACGTCCCGAGCTTCCAAGAACAAGAAACGGTCCCGATGCTCGCTCTCGCCATCTTCGTGGTCACCCTGGTCTTCGTCATCTGGCAGCCGAAGGGGTTTGGCATCGGGTGGAGCGCGCTGATCGGGGCCGGGGTGGCGCTGGCCACCGGGGTTATCCACGAGGGTGACATTCCAGCGGTCTGGCACATCGTCTGGGACGCCACGTTCACCTTCGTCGCGCTGATCATCATCTCGCTGCTGCTCGACGAGGCCGGCTTCTTCCACTGGGCGGCGCTCCACATCGCCCGGTGGGGCGGCGGCCGGGGGCGCCTGCTGTTCCCGTTGGTGATCCTGCTCGGCGCCGCCATCGCGGCGGTGTTCGCCAACGACGGCGCCGCCCTGCTGCTGACCCCCATCGTGCTGGCCATCCTGCTGCGCCTGGACTTCAAGCCGGCGGCCGCGCTGGCCTTCATCGTCGCCTGCGGGTTCGTGGCGGATTCAACCAGCCTACCGCTGGTGATCTCGAACCTCGTCAACATCGTCAGCGCGAACTTCTTCGACATCTCGTTCAGCCGCTACGCCGCGGTGATGGTGCCGGTGAACCTCGTCTCGCTCGCGGCGACCCTGTTGGTGCTGTGGCTGTTCTACCGGCGCGACCTGCCGGCAACGTACCCGGTGGCCGAACTGGAAGCGCCGCGGCACGCGATCAAGGACCCGCTGGTCTTCAGGGCGGCCTTCCCGCTTCTTGGGGTGTTGCTGATCGCCTACTTCGTGACGGCCCCATTCGCCGTGCCGGTCTC
This sequence comes from Methylobacterium sp. WL9, assembly GCF_008040035.1. Lineage (NCBI taxonomy): Bacteria > Pseudomonadati > Pseudomonadota > Alphaproteobacteria > Hyphomicrobiales > Methylobacteriaceae > Methylobacterium > Methylobacterium sp. WL9. The sequence continues at coordinate 140,766 of NZ_VRVE01000001.1, read as the reverse complement.
GGTGGTCACCAGCGCCGGCGCCCTCGTGCTGCTGGCGCTGGCCAATCGCAGCCGGGTCATCCCGATCCGCAAGGTGCTCGCCGGAGCTCCCTGGCAGATCGTCCTCTTCAGCCTCGGCATGTACCTCGTCGTCTACGGCCTGAAGAACGCCGGCCTGACCGACTACTTGGCGCAAGGCCTCGTCTGGCTTTCGGGCCACGGACCGTTCGTCGCCACCATCGGCACGGGGGTCGCCGCAGCCATCCTGTCCTCGGTCATGAACAACATGCCGAGCGTGCTGGTGGGCGCGCTCTCGATCCAGCAGGCCCCGGACCTGTCGCCCTTGATGCGCGAGCTCATGGTCTACGCCAACGTCATCGGCTGCGACCTCGGTCCGAAGTTCACGCCCATCGGCAGCTTGGCGACCTTGCTCTGGCTGCACGTCCTCGACACGAAGGGCCAGCGCATCACTTGGGGCCAGTACATGCGGGTCGGCCTCGTGATCACCCCTCCGGTGTTGCTCGTCACCCTGGCGGCCCTGGCGCTGTGGCTACCGATGCTTGGGGCTCGGTAGCGTAGCGATGACCCGTCGCGCCGCTGGTCCGCCATGTCGGCCCTGGGCGTAATCCAGGTCCTGACCTGGGGCTCCTCGTTCTACCTTCCGTCGGTATTGGCGAAGCCAGCGTCTTAGTACACGGGGCTGACGTATGCGGGCGCCGATGCGACCTATTCCCTACTTGGCGTGCTCGCCCTGGCGATCGTCGCGCTTGTTGTCTGCCTTCAGCGCGTCAGGCAGTCCGGTCGCTTCCTTGCCGACCCGCGATGTGGCATCGTCCGTCCGTGACCTTCTGGCTCGCCTTCCGGCGGCTGCTTCCGCTTTTCGCAGTGCTCAGCCTCGCCCTCGCGCCGGTGACCGCTTCCGCGGCCGCCGCGGGCATGCGCGCGCCGACGGCCGTCGAGGGACACGCCATGGCGATGCCTGACGACGCCATGGACGACATGCCGTGCTGCCCCAAGGAACGGCCTGACCTTCCCGATTGCTCCAAGGCCTGCCCGCTCATGGCGCTGTGCCTGGCAAAGGTGGCCACGGGCTTGCCCGGCGGTTTCGGGATGCCCGTACGCCTCGCTGTCGTCGAGGGAACGGTGTGGGTCGTCACCGCGTCCTTCGAAAGCCTCTCGCAAGGGCCACCCTCCGAGCCTCCCCGAGCCTGAATTCGATGTCGCCGGCGCTTGCGCCGGCACGGTGACGCGCGTCCGCGCGTGGCCATCCATCGCGTTCAGGAGACAAGCCCCGTGACCATAAACCCTTTCGCGCGCGCCATGACCGCCGCGCTGCTCGGCCTCGCCCTCACCTCGGCGGCCAGGGCCGATATCAAGGACTACGAGTTCCAGCTCGTGAAGAACGAAGCGAAGCAGGGCGACGCCATCCTAGACGTCCGCCTCGTCGACAAGCGCACGTCCAAGCCTGTGTCCGATGCCGTGATCTTCGCCAAGCGCATCGACATGGCCCCGGACAGCATGGAGGAGATGACGTCCAGGATCGAGCAGATGCCCTCGCCGGAACCAGGCATCTACCGGTTCAAGGCGAAGCTGACGATGGCCGGCGGCTGGCGCCTGTCGCTCGGGGCCAAGGTCCCCGGCGAGACCGGTACCGTCGAGAACAAGCTGGTGCTCAAGGCCACCAAATGAGTCGGTCGGCTTGGGCAGCCGGGACCCTCGCCGCGATCGCGGCGGGGGTTTTGGGATATGGCGCGGGGCGGGAGGGGAGCCACGTGCCGGCGCTCGTCCAGCAGGCGCGGACAGGGTTTGCCCATTGGCTGCCGGGAACATCCCGGCCGGCTTCCCCGATGCAGGCCCCGGTCGCGGCGAAGGCGACGGGACCGGTCGTCTACTTTCAAGACCCGGACGGGAAGCCGGACTACGCCTCCGAACCCAAGCGGACGGCGGACGGTCGCGACTACCGCGCCGTCCGCGCGAGCGAGGACGTGCGCTTCGATGAACCCGACGAGGCCGAGGCGATGCCCGACGCCGGCCACGGCGACATGGCAATGGGTCAGCCCACGACGCCTGCGAGCGCCCGCAAGGTGCGGTTCTACCGCAACCCGATGGGCCTGCCCGACACCTCGCCGACCCCGAAGAAGGACTCGATGGGGATGGACTACCTCCCCGTCTACGAGGGCGAGGACACCGACGACGGCACCGTGAGGATCTCGCCGGGCAAGCTCCAGCGCACCGGGGTCCGGACGGCGGTCGCCGAGCGACGCGTCCTGTCGATGCCGGTGCGCGCGCCGGGCGCCATCGAGGAGGACGAGCGCCGGATCTCGGTCATCGCGATGCGCACCGACGCATTCATCGAGAAGGTCGAGGCCGTCACCACCGGCGACCACGTCCACAAGGGCCAGCCGCTCCTGCGCCTGTTCTCGCCGGAGATGAACGCGGCCGCGGCGCAGTACCTCACCGGCATCGGCTACGAGGGCGCCCGCCGGCGCCTGGAGAACCTCGGCATCCCGCCCGAGGTCATCGACGAGATCGAGCGCACCCGAAAGGTGCCCTCCACCATCACGTGGTCGGCGCCCCGCGACGGCGTCGTGGTCGAGCGCAACGTCTCCGACGGCATGCGCGCGAAGTCCGGCGACACCCTCTTCAAGCTCGTCGACCATTCCAAGGTCTGGGTCCTCGCCGACGTGACCGAACGCGACCTGGCGGCCGTGGCCGAAGGCCAGACGGCGACCGTGCGCGCCAGGACCTTTCCGGATCGCGTCTTCACCGGCGCGGTGACCCGGATCTACCCGCACCTCGCCATGGGGACCCGGACCGCCCGCCTGCGCATCGAGCTGCCCAACCCGAACGGCGACCTGCGCCCGGGCATGTTCGCCGACGTGACGATCGCCACCGGCAGCGACAAGCCGGTGGTGGCGGTGCCCGACGACGCGGTCATCGACACCGGCACGAAACAGGTCGTCCTGCTCGACAGGGGCGAGGGCCGCTTCGAGCCGCGGCCGGTCAGGCTCGGCACCCGTGGCGACGGCTACGTCGAGATCCGCGACGGCATCGTCGCCGGCGACCGCGTGGTGACGTCGGCGAACTTCCTCATCGATGCCGAGAGCAACCTGAAGGCGGCCCTCCAAGGTCTTTCCGAGCCGAAGCCCGATCCCGGGCCGCAGGCCGCCGCCGAGGGGAAGGCGCCATGATCGCCCGCCTGATCGCCTGGTCGGCGAGGAATCTGATGCTGGTCCTGATCGGGACGGTGTTCGCGGTGGGAGCCGGGCTCTACGCCCTCAAAACCCTCCCGCTCGACGCGATCCCGGACCTCTCGGACGTCCAGACCATCGTCTACACCGAGTACCCCGGGCAGGCGCCCCAGGTCATCGAGGATCAGGTAACCTACCCGCTGATCACCGCGATGTTGACGGTGCCGCGGTCGAAGGTCGTGCGCGGCTTCTCGTTCTTCGGGGTCTCGTTCGTCTACGTGATCTTCGAGGACGGCACCGACCCGTACTGGGCCCGCAGCCGGGTGCTCGAATACCTCAACACCGTGGCCAAGCGCCTGCCGGCCGGCGTGACCCCGACGCTGGGACCGGACGCGACCGGGGTCGGCTGGGTCTACCAGTACGTCGTGGTCGCCAAGGAACGCACGCTGGCCGAACTCCGCTCGCTCCAGGACTGGGTCGTCCGCTTCGGGGCGTCGCGTGCCGAGGGCGTCGCCGAGGTCGCGGGCGTCGGCGGCTTCGTGAAGCAGTACAACGTAGTGGTCGATCCGAACCGGCTGCGGGCGCAGGGCATCACCCTGTCGAAGCTCCGGGACGCGGTCCGGGCGAGCAATGCCGACGTCGGCGGCCGCACCGTCGAGCTCTCGGAGTTCGAGTTCGTGGTCCGCGGAAAGGGCTACCTTCGGAGCGTCGCCGACATCGAGAGCATCGTCCTCAAGACCGAGGCGGGCACCCCCCTGCGGGTGAAGGACGTCGCCCGGGTCGAGCTCGGTCCGGACGAGCGCCGCGGCATCACCGAGATAAACGGCGACGGCGAGGTCGCCGGCGGCATCGTCCTTCAACGCTTCGGGGCGAACGCCCTGAACGTCATCGAGAACGTGAAAGCCCGCCTTTCCGAGGTCGCCGCCAGCCTGCCCAAGGGCACGGAGATCCTGCCGGTCTACGACCGCTCGCACCTGATCGAGGCGGCCATCGAGACCCTCAAGGGCACGCTGATCGAGGAGAGCGCCATCGTCGCCCTCGTCTGCGTCGTGTTCCTGCTCCACGTCCGCAGCGCGCTGGTCGCGATCCTGATGCTGCCGGTCGGCATCCTGATGGCGTTCGCGGGCATGAAGGCCCTCGGGCTCGGGGCCAACATCATGAGCCTGGGCGGCATCGCCATCGCGGTGGGTGCCATGATCGACGCCGCCATCGTGATGATCGAGAACGCCCACAAGCACCTGGAACGGGCGCCGCCGGACAAACCCAGGGTCGAGATCCTGATCGAGGCGGCGGGCGAGGTCGGGCCGTCGCTGTTCTTCTCGCTCCTCATCATCACGGTGAGCTTCCTGCCGATCTTCACCCTGGAGAGCCAGGAGGGCCGCCTGTTCGGTCCGCTGGCCTTCACCAAGACGTTCGCCATGGCGGCGGCGGCGGTGCTGTCCCTGACCCTCGTCCCGGCGCTGATGGTCCTGTTCGTCCGCGGCCGGATCATCCCCGAGCACCGCAACCCGGTGAACAGGTTCCTGATCTGGATCTACCGCCCCCTCATCGCAGGCGTCCTGCGGGCGCGGGTGCTCACCATCCTGCTGGCTCTCGTCGTCCTGGCGGCGACGGCGTGGCCGGCGAGCCGGCTCGGCTCGGAGTTCATGCCCGACCTCGACGAGGGCACCCTCATGTACATGCCCACCACCCTGCCGGGCATCTCGGTGACCAAGGCCGGCGACCTGCTCGCCACCCAGGACAGGATCATAAAATCCTTCCCCGAGGTGGCCTCGGTCTACGGCAAGGCCGGACGGGCCAACACCGCGACCGACCCGGCGCCGTCGGAGATGTTCGAGACCATCGTCAACCTGAAGCCGAAGGCCGAGTGGCGCCCCGGGGTCACGACGGCGAGCCTGAGGGCCGAGATGGACGCCGCGCTCCAGTTCCCCGGGGTCTCGAACGCCTGGACCCAGCCGATCCGCGCCCGCATCGACATGCTCTCGACCGGCATCCGCACGCCGGTTGGGATCAAGGTGCTGGGGACGGACCTGACCGAGATGGAGAAGGTCGCCCGCCAGGTCGAGGCGGTGGTGAAGGCGGTGCCGGGCACGTCGAGCGCCTACGCCGAGCGCGTCCAGGGCGGCTACTTCCTCGACATCACCCCCGACCGCGAGGTGCTGGGTCGGTACGGGCTGACGGTCGGCGAGGTGCAGGACGTGATCGGGATGGCGCTGGGTGGCGAGAGCGTCACCGACACCGTCGAGGGCCGCGAGCGCTATACCGTCAACGTACGCTACCCGCGCGCCTTCCGCTCCGACCCGCGATCTATCGCCTCCGAGGTCCAGGTGCCGATTGCTGGCGGGGGTACGGTGCCGCTCGGTGAGGTCGCCAAGGTGCAGTTGAACCGCGGCCCGACACAGATCCGGACCGAAAACGGTCAGCTCGCGGTCTTCATCTACGTCGACGTCGCCGGTCGCGACCTAGGGGGCTACGTCGCCGAGGCGAGGTTGGCTGTAGCCAACGAGGTCAACCTCCCACAGGGCACCCTGGTGCAGTGGAGCGGACAGGTCGAGTACCTCGACCGTGCAACCGCCCGGCTGAAGGTCGTGGTGCCGCTGACGCTGCTGATCGTGTTCCTGCTGCTCTACCTCAACTTCCAGAGGCTCACCGAGACGCTCATCGTCATGCTGTCGCTGCCCTTCGCCCTCGTCGGCGGGGTCTGGCTGATGTGGTGGATGGGCTTCAACCTGTCGGTGGCGGTCGCGGTCGGCTTCATCGCGCTGGCCGGCGTGGCCGCAGAGACCGGGGTAATCATGCTGGTCTACCTCGACCATGCGCTGGCCGAGATCCGGGCCGGATGCGACCGCGACGGCAGGGCATTCACCCGGAAGGACCTGCGACGGGCCATCATGGTCGGCGCGGTCGAGCGGGTCCGCCCGAAGATGATGACGGTGGTCGCCATTATGGCCGGACTCCTGCCCATCCTCTGGAGCACGGGATCGGGCTCGGACGTGATGCAGCGGATCGCGGTGCCGATGATCGGCGGCATGGTCTCGTCGACCGTGCTGACCCTGCTGGTGATCCCGGCTGTCTACGGCTTGGTAAAGGGGTGGGGCCTTCCGGATGTCGAGGAGGTACGCGAACCCGTCTTCGGGCAGGCTATGCCCTTGGCGGCCGAATGAGGGAACGAAAGGAGAATGAACATCCATGATGCGATGCGGCCGTCGCGGCGGTCGCTGGTGTTCGGAACGTTGGCCTCGGTGTCCTTCGCGCGCCTCGCGATGGCCGACGCGCTGGCGCTGGTGGCCAAGGACCCGAATTGCGGGTGCTGCGGGTAGTGGATCCCCCACGTGCGGGAGTCGGGCTTCACGGAGACCGTGAGCACGGGACCGGTGAACCCCATCAAGGTACGCCTCGGCGTGCCGCGATACCTGGCGGCGTGCCACACCGCCCAGGTGGGCGGCTACGTCGTGGAGGGACACGTCCCGGCCGGGGCGATCAAGCGGCTGCTGGTCGAGAGGCCAGAGCGGACTGGGCTGGCCGTGCCGGGGATGCCCGTCGGATCGCCCGGCATGGAGGTCGAGGGCATGGAGCCCGATACCTACGCGGTGGTGCTGTTCGGGCCGACGGGACGAAGCACGTTCGCGCGTCACCGCGGCGGTGAGGTGGCTTAGTATCCAGAGACGCTCAGGGCTCCTGGGGGGAGAGTGCGTTCTTCCATTCGGCTGAACGAGGAAGGGTGGAACGCGCATCACGCATTCCACCCCCGAGGCGAGCTGCGCACGGTCCGACCGAACCGCGGGAAGCCGAATGCCTACATGCGGTGACCGCGGTGATGGCCCATCATGTGGCCGCGGCGATGGCCGTGACCCATCATGTGATGACCATGCCCGTGGCGCATCATGCGATGGCCGTGATGGTGACCATGACCCATCATGCGATGGCCGTGCATGCCGTGCATGCCGTGCATGCCGTCCATCCGGACCTCGGTCACGGTGGTCGGGGCATCGACGGCGCCGATCATACCGGCGGCAGCCGAAGCCGGGGCGACCGAAACAGCGCCCAGGGTTGCCAGGATGGCGGCGGCGAACAGGGACTTCTTCATGGGCTTCCTCATGTCGTTGTCGGAGATGCGTCGGAACGGACGGCAACCGAGTGCGGGGAACGGCTCCGCTTACAAAACCGTTCCGCGGGGTACGTTCTTCTCCAACTCACGTGCTTTACGAAATATTGGATTTCTGCCGTGCTGATCGTCAGCCCCGCCTTTCGCCTCAGCCGCCGAGCCCATCGGACCCATCAGCCGCCCCTGGCCGGCCAACGATGATGCAGGTCGTCGATGACGTAGGCATGGGCGTGACGGCGGTCTCCATGCAGGTGCGGGTGCCGGACGTCGAGGTCCGCGTGCGCGTGCTCGATCACGTCGGGGTCCGGCGCCGGCCATAGCCGGGCCGCCGCGGCGACACCGGCAAGCGTCACTGCCCCGAGGATCGCCAGCGTGGCGGACATTCCAACGGACGGGCCGAGCCAGCCGGCCAGCGGATAGGTGAGCAACCACGCCGCATGGGACAGGGCGAACTGGGCGGCGAAGACGGCCGGCCGGTCCTCCGGGGTCGCCGAGCGGCGCAGGAGTCTGCCGGTAGGGGTCTGCACGGCGCAGTAGGCGATGCCGAGCACCAGCCAGGTCCCGAGGAGAAGCGGCCAGCCGATGGTCCCGCCCCCGGTCATGGCGGCGACACCTAGGAGAACCACGCCGCTTAGGGCCGCCGCGGGGATCATGACGGCGCGGTCCGATAGTCGGTCGAGCAGGCGCGGCAGTGCCAGGGCGGCGATCATGGAGCCGCCTCCGAACAGGCCGAGGGCAAGGGCCACGTCGGTCTGGGCTCGGCCCAAGAGGCCCTGCACGATCACCACGGTGTTGACGATGACCATTGCGCCGGCCGCGGCGACCGCGAGGTTCAGGGCGAGCAAACCGCGCAGGCGCGGCGTCGCGAGGTAGATCCGAAGGCCGCGCGTCGTTCGGTCGTAGATGCCGCCCTGCCAGTCGGACCGTGTGGCGGTTGGCAAGGTGACTGACACCACCAATGCTGCCGAACACAGGAAGCCGACGACGGTGCCGCCGAACAGCGCGTTGTAGGGGACGACCGTCAGGAGAAGCGCCGCCAGGGTCGGGCTGACCAGGTTCTCCAGGTCGTAGGCGAGGCGCGAGAGCGAGAGGGCGCGGGTGTAGTCCCGTTCGTCCGGCAGAATGTCTGGGATGGTTGCCTGGAAGGTTGGGGTGAACGCCGCCGAGGCCGATTGCAGGACGAAGATCAGCAAGTAGATCTGCCAGACTTGATCGACGAAGGGCAGCGTCAGGGCGATGGCGGCGCGGACGAGGTCCGTGGCAACCAGGAATGCGCGTCGTGGCAACCGACCCGTGAAGGCCTGGGCCACCGGGGCGACGAGGACGTAGGCGACCATCTTGATGGCCAGCGCCGTGCCCAAGACCGTGCCTGCGCGATCGCCCGCGATCCGGAATGCCAGAAGGCCGAGGGCGACCGTTAGCAGGCCGGTGCCGACCAGGGCGATGACCTGGGCCGCGAAGAGATGGCGGTAGGTGCGATGGGCGAGGACGCTCAGCATCAGGTCCTCAAAGGTACTTCGCTAGGGCCTTGAACTCGGCGATGGCATCCCTGGCCGCCTTGGCGCCGTGCTCGATCCCATGGCCGAGGCAATGCTCGACATGATCCTCGATCATCAGGCGCTTCGCATTCGTGATCGCGCTCTCGACCGCATGGAGTTGCTGGGCGAGGTCCACGCAAGGCCGGCCTTGCTCGATCATGGCGATGACGCCAGCAAGGTGGCCATGGGCTCGCTTCAGGCGCTTGACGAGGTCCGGATGCGAGGCGTGTTCCATCCCCAGATCCTATCCCCCTGGAGGGGATATCGCAAACGTTCGGCGCCATCGTTCCCATGCCGTCATGGCATCTATGAGAGCCGCCGAAACAGTGTTGGGACCGGGGCGATCAGGATCGTTGCCGTCAGGAACGCCCGTCCGGCGTCCTTGCGGACGTGCGGTCTGACCCTGCGCCGCCCCCAGCCCCCTCCCCAGGACTCCATCCGGCATCCGAGCTTCTTGCCCTTCACGGCATGGACAACCGATACCGACGGATCTTGCGATCGTCGGCCAGGTATTCCGAACGGTGTCGCGTCGGGAGGCTCACGGGACGCCCGGGCCGAGCAGCTCAGCCACGTGGGCGTCGGCGGGGTGACCCGTGGCGGCGCGGTGGCTTTCCGAGCAGGCCGCGTAGTCCGGGCCGGAGGCCGACATCACTAGCTCCCGCGTACCGTCGGGCATCGCGCGCGTTGCAAGGACGGTCCGTCCTGAGGGCCATTCGAGCGATCCGGGTACGGGTCCCGGTCGCGGCTTACCGTATCGAAGGATCCCTTCCCGCCGGACGGCGTCACGCGCGATGACGTGGGCCGCGTCGGCTAGCGGCCGCCCGACCCAGACGACCTGCTGGAGGCCCTCCTCCCGGCAGACCACGAGGACCACCTCGACTGTGTCGGGACCCGAGGCGAGCGGTTTGTCGTGCAGGTAGTATAGCCCGGTCAGGTTGGCCTCGCGGTCGATCATGGAGGGCGTGTCGATCCGGTCCACCGGACCCCATGCCAGTCCGAACGGCCCCTCGCCGGCGGGTCGCTCCGCCGCGTGCGCCGTCCCGGCCAGGGCCGCCAGAACGAACGCGGTCGTGAAGCCCCATCGGCAGGTCATCGGCCTACTCCGCGGCCTGGGGAACCATGGGATGGGGGCCGGCCCCGGCATCCGTCGCCTTGGCTTGGTCGGGGACGACGGCCCCGGCGAAGCGGGCGTACAGCGCCGGCAGCACGACCAGCGTTAGGAGCGTCGCCGATATGAGGCCGCCGATCACTACCGTCGCCAGGGGACGCTGGACCTCCGCACCGGTCTCCGTCGCCAGGGCCATCGGCACGAACCCGAGCGACGCCACCAGGGCGGTCATCGCCACCGGCCGAAGCCGGGTCATGGCGCCTTCGAGGATCGCCTCGCGGCGCGGCTTCCCCTCCGCGATCAGCTGCTTGATGTAGGTCAGCATCACGAGTCCGTTGAGGACGGCCACCCCCGACAGGGCGATGAACCCCACCGCCGCCGGCACCGAGAACGGCATCCCCCGCAGCCAAAGGGCGGCGATGCCACCGGTCAACGCCAGCGGGACGGCGCTGAACACCAGCAGGGCGTCCCTGGCCGAGTTCAGGGCCGAGAACAGCAGCAGGAAGATCAGGAAGAAGCATACCGGCACCACCACCATCAGGCGCTGGCGGGCCGAGGCCAGGTTTTCGAACTGGCCGCCCCAGGTCACGTAGTACCCCGCCTGAAGCTGAACCCCGGACGCGACCTTGGCCTGCGCCTCGGCCACGAGCGATCCGATGTCGCGGCCGCGCACGTTGGCGGTGACCACGACCCGACGCCGCCCGTTTTCGCGCGAGATCTGGTTCGGTCCCTCGGTGACGGAGAAGCTCGCCACCTGTTTCAGGAGCACCGAGGACGCCCGCCCGTTAACGCCCGGAGGCAGCGGTACCGGTATGTTCTCAAGGGCCTCGCGGTCCTCGCGCACCTTGTCGTTCAGGCGCACGACGATGGGGAAGCGCCGGTCGCCCTCGAACACCGTGCCCGCCTCGCGACCCCCGATGGCCGCGCCGATGACGTCCTGGATGGCGGAGGTGCTCAGGCCAAGGCGGGCCGCCTCGACCTTGTTGATCTTGATCTCAAGGAACGGCAGGCCCGCCGTCTGCTCGACCTTCACGTCGTCGGCGCCCTCGGTCCCGCGCAGGATCGCGGCGACCTGGTTGGCCGCCTTGAGCATCGGCTCGAACTCCTCGCCGAACACCTTCACGGCGAGGTCGCCGCGGGTGCCGGCCAGGAGCTCGTTGAAGCGAAGCTGGATCGGCTGGGAGAACTCGTAGACGTTGCCAGCGAGTGCCCCCAAGGCCTTCTCGATCTGCTCCTGCAGCTCGGCCTTCGACAGGTCCGCGTCGGGCCATTCCTCCTGCGGCTTCAGGATGACGAAGGTGTCGGACGAGCTCGGCGGCATCGGGTCGGAAGCAACCTCCGCGGTGCCGGTCTTGGAGAAGACGTAGGCTACCTGGGGGAAGCGGCTGATCGCCTGCTCGACCTTCAGCTGCATCGCCTGGGACTGGGTCAGGGAGGTCGAGGGGATGCGCTGGGCGTTCAGCGCGATGCTCTTCTCGTCGAGCTGGGGGATGAACTCCTGCCCCAGCTTGGTGAACAGGAACCCGGCGCCGACGAGCAGCACCAGGGCGACCGCGACGAAGGTCATCGGGACGCGCAGGGCGGCGCCGAGGATGGGGCGGTAGGCGGCCTTGATCCCGCGGATGAGGACGTTGTCTGTCTCGGTCACCTTGCCGGTGATGACGATTGCGATCATCGCCGGCACGAAGGTGAGCGAAAGGATGAACGCCGAGACGAGGGCGATGATGACGGTGAGCGCCATCGGTTCGAACATCTTGCCCTCGACCCCGGTGAAGGTGAGGAGCGGCACGTAGACGAGGATGATGATGGCCTGCCCGTAGAGGGAGGGCTTGATCATCTCCTCGGCCGAGGCCCGAACGGTCGACAGGCGTTCCTCCAGGTCGAGCTTGCGCCCGAGCTCCCCCTGCCGCTCGGCGAGATGCCTCAGGGCGTTCTCGGTGATGATGACGGCGCCGTCGACGATGAGGCCGAAGTCGAGCGCGCCGAGGCTCATCAGGTTGGCGCTGATCCGGCCCTGGACCATGCCGGTCATGGTCATCAGCATCGCCACCGGGATGACGAGGGCGGTGACAATGGCCGCGCGGATGTTGCCGAGCAGCAGGAACAGGATGACGATGACGAGGGCGGCGCCCTCGGCCAGGTTCTTGGCGACGGTCCGGATCGTGGCCTCGACCAGCAGGGTCCGGTTGAGGACGGTCTGCACCTCCACGCCGGGGGGGAGCGTGCGCCGGATCACCGTCATCCTCGCGTCGACGGCGGCCGAGACCGTCCGGCTGTTCTCGCCGATCAGCATCAGGGCGGTACCGATGACGACCTCGCGCCCGTCCTCGCTGCCCGACCCGGTGCGCAGGTCGCGCCCGATCCGGACCTCGGCGATGTCGGAGATGCGGACCGGCACGCCGCCGCGCGTGGTGACGACCACAGAGCCGATGTCCTCCATGGTCTCCAGGCGGCCGGCGGCGCGCACGACGTATCCCTCGCCGTTGTCCTCCAGGTACCGTGCGCCCTGGTTGGCGTTGTTGGCCTCCAGCGCCCGGCCGATGTCGGCGAAGGACAGGTCGAGGGCGGTGAGCTTCATCGGGTCGGGCTGGACGTGGTACTGCTTGTCGAAGCCGCCGATGCTGTCGACGCCGGCGACACCCGGGACGGTTTTCACCTGGGGGCGGATGATCCAGTCCTGGACCGTACGCAGGTAGGCCGTGCGTTCGAGTTCCGTCGCGAGTCGTTGGCCCTCGGGTGTCAGGTAGCTTCCGTCCGATTGCCACCCGGCCTTACCGTCCGGAGAGACCTTGCGCTCCTTGGATTGGGCGTAGTGGATCGACCACATGTAGATTTCGCCAAGGCCCGTCGAGATCGGGCCCATATGCGGCTCGGCTCCCGGCGGCATGGTCGACTTCGCCTCGCCGATGCGCTCCGCGACCTGCTGGCGGGCGAAATATATTCCAGTCGCCTCCGAAAAGACGGCGGTGACCTGCGAAAACCCGTTCCGCGACAGCGAGCGGGTATATTCCAGGCCCTTGATCCCGGCGAGCGCGGTCTCGACCGGGTAAGTCACTTGCTTCTCAATATCGACGGGCGAAAGCGACGGAGCCGTCGTATTGATCTGCACCTGGTTGTTGGTGATGTCGGGCACGGCGTCGATGGGGAGCTTGGTCAGCGAAAACACGCCGAAGCCTGCCGCGAGGAGCGACAGGAGCACCACCAGCCAGCGCTGGTGGACGGAAAAGTCGAGGATCTTCGAGATCATTGCCGCGCCCCCCTCAATGGTCGTGGTCGGCTTCGGCCTTGCCGAGCTCGGCCTTCAGGACGAAGGAGTTGGCCACTGCGACCTCGTCTCCGGGCTTGAGGCCGGTGAGGATCTCGAAGGCGTCGTCGTCGGCCTTGCCGATCGTCACGTCCCGGCGTTCGAACCCGTCCGTATTGCGGACGAAGACGACTTTCTCTCCGCCGATGGTCTGGATGGCGGATTTGGGCAGGCGGACCTTCACCTTGTCCTGGGCGATCTCGACCTCGGTGGTGACGAAGGTGCCGGGCCGCCAGGCCATGTCCTTGTTCGGCAGGGCGACGATGACCCTGGCGGAGCGCGTGTCCGGGTTGAGGATCGGGCTGACGAATACGACCTTGCCCTCGGCGCCGGCGTCGTCGCCCCCGACGATGGTCACCTTGGCGCCCTCGCGGACCTTCGACAGTTCGGTGGTGGGGACGGCGAGCTCGATCCACACGGAAGACAGGTCGGCGACGGTGTAGACGTCGGCAGGATCGCCCTCCTTGCCGACGGCGGTGCCGACGTCGACCTTGCGCTCGACCACACGCCCGGCGAGGGGCGACCTCAGTTCGTAGCGGCGCAGGCTCGATGAGTTCGGGGTTGTCTCGTCCTTCTTGGCCGAAGCGGCGACCTCGGTCGCGTTGAGGCCGAGCGCCGAGAGCTTCTGCCTAGCCAAGTCGACGCGCAGGGTCGCCTCCGAGTAGGCCGCCCTTGCGTTCAGGAATGCGGACTCGGCCGAGATCTTCTTGTCCCAGAGCGCCTGTTGGCGGTCGAAGTTGGTCTTCTCCAGGTCCGCCTTCACCGTCGCGGTGAGGAAGTCGCTCTTGGCCTCGGCCACCTCGCGGCTGTCGAGGACGGCCACGACCTCCCCCTTGGCCACCGCCTCGCCGAGGCGTTTGCGCATTTCGGACACGGTGCCGATCACCCTCACGGGCACCCGGGCGATGCGGTCGGCGTCTTGGGTGATGGTTCCTGGCACTAGCAGGTGGCGCGAGAGGATGCCGCCCTCGACCGTCGCCAGTCTGATATCCTGCTCCGCGGCCTGCTCGGCCGTCATCTTGATCTTGCCCTCGCCCTCCTCGTCGTGGCCGTGCGCCTCGCCCTCGGCGTGCTTGTGGCCGGCGGCTTCCGGCTTGGCCTCACCTTCGGAATGCTTGTGCTCCCCGGGAGGCTCGGGCTCGCCCTCGGCATGCACATGGCCGTGCTCGGCGTGACCGTGTCCGTCGTCGGTCGCGGTGGCCGCGGGCTTGGTCATGGCCGCATTGGTGGGCGGTGCCCCCCGGGCTTTCGTCATGCCGGCGGCGGCGAGTGCGCCCTGAACGGCCTCGGATACACGGGGGAAGGCACCGCCGATGGCGATGCCGATGGCCAGGAAGGCCACGGATAGAAATGCACGCATGGGAATGGGCCGGGTTCCGACCGGGAGGCCGCATCACCGCTCGGGCGGCTGAAGACGGTCCCGTACTGGGTCTTTCGCGAAGGTGAGGCAGCCGAGCCCCGCGAGGGACCGGCCGGGACGCGCCACGGACGTGGCTGCGTCGCCTCAGATGCGAGGCGGCCTAGGGAGGCGATCGGGGGAAACGGACCCGCCTCTGGTGGTCAGCGTGGCGTATATAGCGCGCCCAGTTTCCCGAGTTGGCGATGTCAGCGTGCCGTCGACACTGAGCGCCTGATGGCACCCGCAGTTCGCGTGGCAGGCAGGGCAGGCATCGGCATGATCGGCCGTCGCCCCGTCGGCCGATGCCGTAAGCTCGTGCCCGACGGATCGATGGGCCTCGGCAGAGTGGATCGCGCCAGGGACGACCAGTGCCAGCACCAGGACGAACGAAAGTATGCGGATGGTCGTCGCCCACCAGCCGCGTGACGTCTCGTAAGCCTTGATCCGGGATCCTGTGCCCATGGCTGCCTTATGAACGACTCCGCACCACCCGTACATCACAGATGATCAAGTCGCTGTCCGACCCTCAATCGTCGTCGTGATGATGGTGATGGTGATGCCGGTCCTCGAAGTATGCCGGGCGCTCGTCGTAGTGAGGCCGATGGCGGTGCACGACTACGTCGTCATGGTCACCGTGGCGGTAGCGGTCGACGTGGACGTGATCCTCGCGTCGCTCGAAGCCGCCGCCGTAGTATTGGGCCGACGCGGCGACCGGAGCGAGGATTAGGCTCAAGGCTGCCAAGACGGGAATTCGGGCTCGCATCACTCGTCCCTCGGGCTGGTGTCATAGTCAGGATGGGCGCGGACAGTTGAACGATGGCTGAAAACCCCGTTCATCCATCCACGCCCGAGTCGTGGGTCAGTGGCGCTCGATGACCGTGGTGGAGTGCTCACCGCCGTGGTCATCGTGGTGGTCGTCGTGATGATGATGGTCGCGCACGACCTCGTGGTGGTCATCGTGATGGTCATGATGACCATCGCCATGGACGCCGACGCCGCCTGGCCCGACGTCGATGTGCTGCGCGAGGGCAGCGACCGGAGCGAGGGCCAACGACAGTGCGGCGGCGTATGCGAGAAGGCTCGTCTTCATGTTCACTCTCCCGTGATCGAAAGCGAGCGAGCAACGCATCGGTACGCAAAAACCGATCCTAATAATCCCGGCCCGACCCGGGAAATTTCGGCAAGAAAGTGCCGACTACCTAAATTCCTGATGCCGAATGCCCCGCGGTCGTCGCCGTTTCCGTCACACGACTTGGTCGGATACGAGTGGGCAAGCGGTGTCGCCGCCGGTCTCGATCTGGAGGGTGGTGTGGCCGATGCCGAACCGTTTCTTGATCCCGGCGGCCGCGTCCATGAGGAAGGCGTCGTCGTGTCGGCCGCCGGGCATCAGGAGATGGGCCGTGAGACAGGTTTCCGTGGTGCTCATCGCCCAGACGTGCAGGTCGTGCAGGGCGGTGACCCCGGGCAGGCCTTCGAGGTGGCTTCGGACTGCGTCAGGGTCGATGCCCGGCGGGACGGCGGCGAGGGACAGGGTGAGGCTGTCGCGCAGGAGTCCCCAGGTGCTCCAGACGATGACCGCCACGATGGCGAGGCTGACGACGGGATCGAGCCAGGTCCAGCCGGTGTAGAGGATCACGAGGCCGGCGATGACCACGCCCGCCGAGACGGCGGCGTCCGCGGCCATGTGTAGGAAGGCGCCCTTGATGTTGATGTCGCCCTTTGCGCCGGAGGCGAACAGCCAGGCGGTGATGCCGTTCACGAGGATGCCGATCGCGGCGACGATCATCACTGTCTTGCCGGCGACCGGTGCGGGCTCGCCGAAGCGCTGGATCGCCTCCCAGGCGATTGCGCCGACAGCGATCAGCAGGAACACCGCGTTGAACAAGGCCGCCAGGATCGACGAGCCCTTCATCCTGTAGGTGTAGCGGGCGCTCGGTGCGCGCTTGGCCAGCACCATTGCGACCCAGGCCACCACCAGCCCGAGCACATCCGAGAGGTTGTGGCCGGCGTCGGCCAGCAGGGCCATCGAGTTAGAAAGCACCCCGTAGGTGGCCTCGACGCCGACGAAGCCGACGTTGAGGGCGATGCCGATGGCGAACGCCTTGCCGAAGCTCGCGGGGGCATGGGAATGGCCCGGCCCGTGTGAATGGCCCGCATGGCCCTCGGCCGAGTGGGCCTCGTGGTCATGCGATCCGTGATCGTGGCTGGCGTATGCGTCGTGCGTTGTCATGGCGTCCTGTAGGGGGCGGTATCGGTCGATGGATTGCGGCGGGGCCTATTCGGCTGGCGTTGGGTGGGTCGCGATGGTGCCTTCGCGGTGCTCCGCCCAGGCCTGCCGCAGGATCTGGACGGATGAGGTCAGGAAGATGCCGGCCATGACCGCCGCCACGGCGAGATCGGGCCAGGCGCTGGAGGAGCCCCAGACTCCGAGCGCGGCGACCATCACGACGACGTTGCCGATCGCATCGTTGCGCGAGCACAGCCAGACCGAGCGCACGTTGGCGTCGCCGTCCTTGTAGCGGCGAAGGAGGAGGACCGATCCGAGGTTCGCGGCCAGCGCCATCATGCCGATGATGCCCATCACCTCGGCCTGGGGCACGCCGAGGACCATCGTCTGGTAGACTGTGCTGCCGAACACCCAGAGCGCCATCAGGAACAGCGACGCGCCCTTGAACAGGGCTGCCTTCGAGCGGGTGGCCAGGGTGGCGCCGATCACCGCGAGGCTCAGTCCGTAGGTGACGGTGTCGGCGAGGAAGTCGAGGGCGTCGGCCTTGAGCGCTTGCGAGCCGGCGAGTTGGCCGGCCGCCATCTCGGTCACGAACATCGCGCCGTTGATGCCGATGACCGTCCACAGGACGGCCTTGTAGTGCGGGTCGACGCCGTCGAAGACTGGGACGCCGGCCGAGCAGCATGAGACTTCGGAAGCCACATGGTCTTGGCCGTGATTGGAGGAGGCTGAGACTGGCGGCGCAAGCCTGGGCGGCGAACCGGATTTTGAAACCGTCGTCGCGCCGCAGCAATGATCGCTCATGTCTTCGCCTTTCCAACGGACGAGGAGGAGCGTACGACCTCTAGCGGCTAGAGCTGCAAGCGGAAAATCATGGAAATCTCCATCGGCGAGCTGTCGCGACAGACCGGCGTGAAAGTCCCCACGATTCGTTACTACGAGCAGGTCGGGTTGATGCCGGAGCCCCCCCGCACGACCGGCTCTCAGCGTCGCTACGGGGAGGCCGAGGTGGCGCGTCTCAACTTCATCCGACATTCCCGCGAACTTGGTTTCGAGGTCGATGCCGTCCGGGAGCTGTTGACATTGAACGCCCATCCGGAGCGCTCTTGTGCCGAGGTCGACGCGATCGCCCGTCGCCATCTCGCTGAGGTCGAACGACGTATCGAAAAGCTTACGGGATTGCGGGACGAGTTGAACCGGATGATCGCGGAATGCGGCCAGGGTCGCGTCGGCGAATGCCGTGTGATCGAGACGCTATCGGATCATGGCCAGTGCGCCCACGAAAGCCACTGACACGGCATCCACGTCCGGACTGACCGTCCGGTATTTTCGGCGCCATGCCCGGGTTCGCCGGTCGCGTATGCATCAGCACTTGCGCAGACGGCGGTTCTCCTTGTCGCGCCCGAGACTACGCCACCGAAGTACGTGCCGTTGATCTCGACTACCCCGTCGAGCCTAAGCCCTTCGTCCCTAATGCGGTCGGCCTCCTTCGGTCGGCCGTCATTCCCCCTTGCGACGATACCACCTGGTGCGGTCTTTCCGCGTCTCGCGCTCGAAATACTTCGTGTGGGTCACCCGGATGCCCATCTTCCTGTTGAGCGTGCCCCGCGACAGGGGAGCGCCATTGCTGATCGCTTGGCGGGCCACGAACGGGGACAGGAGCTTGATCACCTCGCGGTCCTGCACCCAGACGTCCGGTGGCAGCACGCTCCCGATCTCGCGCATGACGCGATCCCAGAACTCCTCCGCCACGAGGTCGCCCACGCGCTCCCGCAGCTTCGCCACTTCGGCTTCCAACTCCGCTACGCGCGCCTTCGAGAGCTCGGCTTCGCGTAAGGCCACCTCCGCCTTCACGTATGCCTCGTCCATAAGCTCGCGCGCGGCTTGCCTCTCGGCCTCCACCTTTCGCCGTCTGTCCTCGAACCGTTCCGAGGCCTCGATCAGCGCGGCTTGCCAAGCCCGCTCCATGAATGCGGCGTGCTCGCTCTTGAGCCGGGCCGGAAACTCCTTGGCGTCCAGCCTGGCATCGTAATGACGGGCCGCCTTCCATGACAGGAGATGGGGGCCGACCTTGCGCGGCGACCTGCCCCGCAGACGTCCCTGCAGGACCGCGATCACCCGGTCCTGGTTGACCGGCTCGCCCGTACGATGGACCTCGTCCGCCGCTGACCAGACATCCTCTTCCAAAGTCATCCCTGGCCCCTCCCCAAGGGAGGTTAAGCCCGCCGCGCTCGACAATTCCTTAATGGCAGGGAAGCGAGTCCCTCCGAGTCGGGAAGCAGGAAGTAGAAAGCGTGATCCGCTTCCCACTTCCCCACGTATTTCGTCGCGTGTCCTGAGCGCCGGCGCCCCGGCCCGGTAACCCCACTGCGAAAAGCTGACGGAAGCCCCTTCCCTTCCGTTAACGATAGCGGCCATAAAGCTCTAGCCACTAGAGGTTTTGCTTGATGATGGATGCAATCGTGGGGTACTATTGCCTCGTTAGTCCTCCCGGCATGCGTATTGAGGCCCGGAATGAACATCGTATTCTTCGCCGACGACCCTTCGGCAGTCCACGCCTCCCTTCTTGCAGACTACGCCCTCAATAGTCCCACCCCCCGCCGGCCGACGGCCGGGCCGGGTTTCCTGGCGGGGGCCGAAGCCGTCGCCGACCGCCTTCCCGACCGTCTGGAGGCCGCATCGTGCGATGGGGGCACCCTGATCGCGGCGCTCCCGCTGCGGTTGCTCCAGACCCCCTCGATCCGCGAACGGCTCGACCTCGCCGTCGTCACCTGTGGATCGGACCCGGAGTCGGCTGAGCGCGCCGTCGACGCACTGTCCTCGGACAGGAATGGATCCACGCGTGAATGCCCGCCGGCTTGGTTGCTCCCCTGCCGGCGGCAGGAGTGGCCGGACCTGCTGCGCGTCCTTCCGACCTCCGTCGGCGTACGGCGAGGACGGGGTCTCGGCTATCTTCGTTCCGGAGGTCCCGCCGGCGCGACGGCCCGACAGGCTCTCGGGCTGGCCGCAGCCCTGCTCGTCGCCGCAGAGGACCCTTACCTCCCCGCATTGGAGCCGGGGCAGGTCCTCGACATCCTGTCGGGCCAGACGACGGCGGCCGGCCTGTCGCTGCGCAAGAGGCTCCTCGACCTCGTCGCCGACCTGGACGAAGCGGCCGACGAGCTGATGCCCGCCCGGGCGACACGGCGTCCCCGCGGGCGCGCAACCATGCCGGCGGATCCTCCGCGAGGCACCGCACCGAGACGGGCGTCGAACGGGTTGTATCTCCCCGAGGCGACCCAGGACCCGGATCCTTGGCGGACGGCGCGACGCGTTTCGAAAACCGTCAGAGAACAGTAATCGGAGGTACCGACATGACCTTACGTGCCGTCATCAGATCCGCGACAGACACCGCCCCGGCATACATATCCGATCCCGGCCGGGGTCGCCGAAACCGAGCGCATCAGGCCGAACGCGGTCGAGGGCGTTCGGCACGGCGAAGCGCCCAGGAGGGCAGCAGATCGCCTCCTCCCCCCGCGGTCGTACGGGACCTCGCGGAAGAGACCTTCGACGAGCCGACCGAGACGATGTGGTCGTCCGCGGTCCTCGATGCCGACTTCGACATGGATGCCGACGACCTGCTGGCCGGCGCCACGAGCATGCACCGCGCGGTCAACGCGGAAGAAGACGGGTGGGAGTGACCTGCGGAACTCGCGAACTGCCGGCGTTGCCGACAGTTCGCGATGCGACTTTCTAAAATCTCTAAAAGGCCTCGGCGAATTAACCAAGACGTCAATAGGCTACTTGCCTTCACTGTGATGTACTTGCTAAGAACGAGGGTTTCGTTCTATAATTCGCCATCCCATAAAACGCGTCCATCGCTTCGTCCGCAGCCTTCCCCTGCGGCCGCGAACCCGTCGGCGCCTTTGCGGAGATTGCGCATGATCATAGCTTTGTTTGGCGCGTCGGGCCGGACCGACGCCGCACATGCCGCCCTCATGCTGGTGGACGCCAAGCTCGTCGAGGGGGGAGCCGCGCGGTTCGTCCGCGTAACGCTGCCGGGCGAGGCGGAGCTGCCGAAGCCGCTTTACCGGCCGGACGACCTCGTCGTCGTTCAGGCAGAGGCGGCTGACGTCGGCGAGGTCCCCGCGATCGTCATCGGAGAAGTTGCGGCGGCGAGTCGTTCGGAGGGTGACCTAGTTCTGGACCTGCCTGCCGCCTGCCTCGCGTATCCGGATGTCCTGGATCGGATCGAGGTACCGGTCGTCGTCGTCGGGCCGACGCCCTTCGACGAGCATGCCGCGGCCTTCCTGTTGTACACCCTCGCCGGAAACCCGGTTGCCGAAGGTGTTAAACAGCCGTGGCCATGGCTCCTCGGCTGCGGCCGCGCGGATGCCCTCGCGTCTTCCACCTTCGAGCGCGCCATGGGCAGCATTGCCTGCGGCATGGACATAGCACGCACGCCGCGGGTGCTCCCCGTGACCTTACCGACGTTGAGCAGAGCCGAGGCGTTGCGCATCATAGTCGGAGACCGGAGCGCCCGCACGCTCGCGGTCGGCCTACCGCTTCTTGCAAGTCTTCGGGCCGCGCGGGAGAAACCCGATGCGTTTTCCATCGACGCCGGAAGCCTCGCTTCCGCTTTCAGCGCCGACGCGGACCCCGGCAAGACGGCCCACCGACGGGACGTCGGCGACCGGCTTCGGGATCTCGCCGATGCGCTGCAGGCTATCGAGGATTACGACTCCCCGACCCAGATCGAACTCGATTGCGCTCCCCGGATCGAGGACTGGAAGTCGGCGGGCCGCGAGGTGCGCGTCGTGACAGGTCGCGTCTACGGCCACCCCAATATCGCGGACGGGCGCCCTATCGTGACGTCCGACCTCTACGCCTCGGACGGCGCGTCCTGGGCGAGGACGCTCTCGCGATATTATCGCCTCGGCAAGCCCGCCCGAGGTCAGGACAGTCGCGACTTCCGTTAGGCGCGAGGCCCGTATCCCTGCCCGGCGCCTCCGTCCGAACGGCGGCGAGCGCCCCACCATGCCCTGCCGATGGAGAACGCATGCGCCCAAACCGCGCCAACGATGCCGCATGCGATCGGCGACCCAACGTCCGGCCGCTTTGCGATGCCAGCGCGACCGTCGATCGGCCGCTCGAAGCGTGGCGCACGCTCGACCGTGAACGGATCGGGCCGGACGTCGTGGCGACGATCCGCTGTGCTCTCTCCGATCCCGTCGCTATCCTCGACGGACGCTGGCCCGGCGTCCGACGCGGCGACGCGGCGTCTGCGGTCGGGGTGGCCGTGCGCATCCTCCGGCTGGCGGGGCTTCCTTCGCCGGTCTGCGACATCGCGATGTCGGCGGTGCTGGTTCACGCCGTCAAGGGCGACCCCGCCGCCGCCCTCGTGCTGGCACACGGCCTCCATGTCGTAGCGAGAGGACACCGAGACGCGGCCCGGCTGAACGGCTGCGGAAGGCTTTGGGCCGCCGGACCCTCGCGCGGCCCGCCCGACTCGCGCGCGTGATCTTTCCGCCAGTGAATGAAAATCCCTCCGACCTAGGATGGTGCATCGCATGCGGTTGTGGTTGTTCTCGGATCTGCACCTCGACCTGTCGCGGACGCCCTGGAGGCCGGAGGCCATCCCCGAGGCCGACGTCGCCGTGGTTGCCGGCGACATCGGCCAGGGCCTGGCGGACACGGTCTCTTGGCTCGCCGCGACCGTACGGCCCGCGATGCCCGTCGTGCTCGTCGCCGGCAACCACGAGTTCTACGGCGGCGCGATGGACGAGGAGCGCGCGCTCGGGAGAGAGGCGGCCAAACGGCAGGACATCGTCCTGCTCGACGACGCCAGCGCCGTCGTGGCCGGCTGCACCTTCAGCGGCTGCACGCTCTGGACCGACTATTGGCTCGACGGCGGCGAGGCGAGACCGGACAGGATGTCGGCCGCGCTCCACGGCCTGAACGACCATCGCCGGATCACCTCGACGCAACGTCCCGCTTGGAGGAGGTTCTGGCCGGAGGACGCGTTCAAGCTCCACGAAGCGTCCCGCATCTTCCTCCAAGATGCCCTGCTTCGCGTCGATCCGCCCGGCGGCCGCAACCGACCCCACGTCGTGGTCACGCATCATGCGCCGAGCCCCCGGTCGATCGCTGCGGCCTACGCCGGAAGCGCGCTGAACGCAGCCTTCGCCTCGGATCTCGACGCGTTCGTCCAGGCGGCGAGGCCCGACCTCTGGGTGCACGGACACACGCACGCCGCCTTCGACTACCGGCTCGGCGACACCCGCGTCGTCTGCAATCCGCGGGGCTACGACGGCGAGCGGACGGGCTTCGCCCCCGGCCTGGTCGTCGACGTGGGCTGACGCCTTCGAGCGGACGCCGCCCCTTCCCGATCCATCCCGAACGCGCCGGTCCCGGAACCGTCGCTCGGCCAAACGCGGGTGAACCATGCCAAGAGACGACCTCGCATTCTTCCGCGACGACATCGAAGACGAGTTGGTTTCCTCCTCGGGTCGGTCGGGTATCCGCAGGCCGGCCCTGGAAACGCTCGCCGCCTTCGCCTTGGAGGAAGTGCTTCCGACGGCGCTTCGCCGTCGCTTGGCGCGCTCGGGTCCCTTCGCCCTGGTGATCGAGGTGCCATCGGCCGATTGGGTCGAACCGGTCGCCAAGGCGTGCGCCGAGCTGGCGTCGTGGACGTCTTCGTTCGCACGATCCGGGTCCTCACGGACGGAGGACAGACCGGAACGCGGCAACGACAAGGTCGCCCAGACCCTCGCCCGCGGCGGCATGGCGCTCGGCGTGTCTCAGGCTCCCGAGCGCCTGCTTCCCGCGGCCCTCGTTGCCGTCGCCGACGCTCGTATCCGCATCGGCCAACCGTCGAATGCCGTCGTCGCCCGGGTCATCCGAAACGCCACCCGCGGGCGACTTGCCCCCATGCCGCCACGCATCGCGGCAGGCCTGACCTACTGGGAACTCTGTGCCGCGGTCAGGGGCTCTCCCCGCACCATCGTCGATCGCCTCGCCGCGCTCGGAAGGGCCAGGTCGGAGGCCGATCCGGCCGTCGCTGGCGCGCCGGCCTTCGGCGATCTCGTGGGCTACGGCGAAGCCCATGCCTGGGGACTTCGGTTCCTCGACGACCTGGAGGCTTGGAGGCGGGACGAGATCCCGTTCGACCGCATCGACCGCGCGGTCGTTTTTGGGTCGGAACCGGGACTTGGAAAGTCAAGCTATGTCCGCGCTTTGGCCAGGGCCGCCCGGCTGCCACTGTCGGTCAGTTCCGTCTCGACCTGGTTCACGCAATCGAACGGCTTCCTGGACGGCGTGCTGCGCCAGATCGACGGCGTGTTCGAGAACGCCGCTTCGAGATCGCCTTCGATTTTATTCCTAGATGAAATCGACAGTATACCAGATAGAAATACTCTAGATAGTCGCGCAAGAGAGTGGTGGAACACAGTAATAACTCACGTTCTCTTGACTATTGATCGAGTAATGTCTGATCCAACGATTAATCTCTGCATCGTCGGCGCCACGAACTTTGCGGATCGGCTCGACGCCGCTCTCGTCAGGCCAGGGCGGCTGAACCGCGTGATCTTCATCGGCTCGCCGTCTGCGGACGACCTGACCGTGATCGCACGACAGCATCTGGGCGACGACCTTGCCGGGAGCGACCTCGCCGTGTTCGGCGAGATCGCCTTCGGCGCCACCGGCGCCCAGGTCGCTGGTTGGGTCAAGGACGCGCGTACGGTGGCCCGCGCCGCCGGCCGCCCCGTCCTGCTCGACGACCTGCTCCGGGCCGCCGCTCCCCCGGACACCCGGCCCGAAAGCGTAAGATGGCGATGCGCGCTCCACGAGGCCGGTCACGCCGTCAGCGTCGAGATTCTCCGGACCGGGCACATCAAGCAAGTCGATATCGTCGCCCGCGCTTCGAACGGCGGCGCCACCGCCATCGTTCCGAACGACTTCTCGATGCCGCTGAAGGACGATATGGAGCGGCTGGTCGTGTCATTACTGTGCGGACGCGCCGCGGAATTGGTGTTCCTGCGCGAGGCCTGCGGCGGCTCCGGCGGCGCGAAAAACTCCGACCTCGCCCGTGCAACGGCGCTGGTCGCCGGCATCCACGGTTCCTTTGGCCTTGGAAGCGGCCTCGCCTACCTCGGCACCATGGACGAGGTCGCCAGGGGGTTGCGCAACGACGATGCCGCGCGAGTAGCGGTCGAGACCGACCTCGCCAGGCTTCAAGACGAGGCCGTCCAGCTGATCGAGCGTTACGCGGTTCCAGTGCGGACGGTCGCCGAGCGCCTGATCGCGCATCGGGTGGTCTCGGGCGACACGTTGAGAGCCATCCTCGCCAGATCGGATGCGGCCGGGGAGTGCCGCTCATGACGGAGCGCTTCGCATGCGCCGCGGATGGGCCCGACCGTACCGTCGTGGCCGCGCCGACGCGTCCCGCGCAGGGCGGCCTCCGGCTCTGGGTCATGTCCGACATGCGGATCGACCGCAGGCCCCTCGCCATGCCCGACCCACTCCCGGACTTCGACGCGTTCGTCGTCGCCGGCAACGTTTGTCCCGGCCTCGAAGCGTCGCTGCGCTGGCTCGCCGACACCCTCCATGGTCGCCAGGGCCGGCGTCCGGTGGTGCTGGTTCCCGGCAACGTCGAGTTCTGGGACGGACGACCAAAGGGCGAGAGCCTCCGGCGAGGCCGCATCCTCGCCGAGGATCTCGGCATCGCCTTGCTGTCGGACACCGCGCTCAGGGTGGAGGACAGAAATGGTTCGGGTGTCCACTTCGTCGGGAGCACGCTCTGGACCGACTGGGCGTTGCACGGTCGCAAGGCCGCGACCCTGGCGCGCGGATATGCGCGCCACTACCACCGCGACAACGGCAGGATCGCGGTGGCCGAGGGAGTGCCCTACCGGCCCCACGACGCCGCGGGCGCCCATGCTCGGTCGCGCGCCTTCATCGAGGACGTGCTGCTCTCGATCAAGGTAGCCGCGCAAGGCTTCGGCCTGTCGTCGACGGCCCTAGTGGAGGACGTACGGCCGGGCGATCGCGCCGTGGTCGTGACCCACCACGCGCCTAGCCGCGCCAGCCTGTGTTCGAGGTTGTCGTCCGATGCCTGCGAACCGTGGATCTCGGCATCATGCGCTTCGGACGTCGAGGACGCCATGAGGACGTGGGCCGCGCCCGCGGCCTGGATCCACGGGCACGTCCTGAGTCCTGCGGACCACGCGGTCGGGCGATGCCGCGTGGTCGCCAACCCGCGTCCGCGGACCACTGGCACCAATACCTTCGACCCCGCTTTCGTCGTGGAGGTTTAATCTTGGAAACGTCAGCCCAACGCACGTTGCCCTTCGCGACGCCCGCGCATTCGGTCAAGCCTTCCGACGAGCCCCGGCCGATGGCTGTGCGGCGCCCGGCTGGCTCCCCGTCGACCGAGCTGCCCCGACGACTCCTGGCGCTGGATATCGAGACCGTGCCGGATGACGTCATGCCGGCCGACTGGCCGCCGGACAAGTTCCCTAAAGCTCCTTGGCACCGGATCGTGGCAATCTCCTTCGTCGAAGCGGAGATCCGGCGGGACGAGGAAACCGGGCTTGAGGAATACCACCTGGCAGCGTGTCGCAGCGGCGGCGGCGAGGGCTGGGACGAGGGACGCCTGTTGAGGGCGTTTTGGAAGTTCTTCGACGAGGGGGACTTCCGCGTCGTCACCTGGAACGGAAGGAGCTTCGACATGCCGACGATCGTGGCGCGCTCGATGATGCATGGCATCTCGGCGGCGGCCTGGTACCGTCGCGGGACCAAGTGGGCGGGGTACGCCCATCGGTACGCGCCGGACTGGCATACCGACCTGATGGACGTGATGGCCGATTTCGGCGCGACCTCGCGGTTGACGCTTGAGGAGGCAGCGACCCTGCTCGGGCTGCCTGGCAAGCTGGGCGAGCATGGCAGCCGGGTAGCGGCGATGGTCGCGGATGGCCAGACGGGCCGGGTGCGCGACTATTGTGAGACCGACTGCCTGAACCTGGCGGTGCTGTACGTCCGCTTCGCGTTCCTGACCGGCAGGACCGGTCCGGAAGGGCATGACCGGTTCGTCGAGGAACTCATGGCCTACCTCGAACGCGAGCGATCCGGGCGCCCTCACCTCGGGCGTTTCCTCGACGGCTGGCGTGCCAACTTTGAGCGGCGTCCGCCACTCATCTCGAACGGGACCTGAGCCGATCTATCAAGTCCGCCGCGTCGAATTGGGAAGCGGATAACCCGGGACTTATTTGGGGCCCGTCTGGGACCTACTGGGACTTATTCGACGGCACCGCCGAACTAACGCCTTGCCCACCAACGGGTTTTTCGTCCCCGAAAAACCTGGTGGAGCTGAGCGGGATCGAACCGCTGACCTCCGCAGTGCGATTGCGGCGCTCTCCCATCTGAGCTACAGCCCCGTCGAGGCGCCGGCCTTGTAGGCTTGGGCGCCTCGCCCTGTCAATTGCCGCAAGAGCCCGTGGCCGCCCTCCGGCGCTGCCATTGCGGGTGTGCGGGCGCGCGGAACAGCAAGCCCCGGATGAACGCTCTTCTCTGGCTCTTCAACACTCTCATTCAGCTCTACATCTACATCCTGATCGCGAGCGCCGTGCTGAGCTGGCTCATCGCGTTCAACGTGGTGAACGTGCGCAGCCCGGTGGTCTCCCAGATCGGCGACTTCCTGTATCGGGTCACGGAGCCGGTCCTGCGCCCGATCCGCAACCTGTTGCCCAACCTCGGTGGCGTCGACGTCTCGCCGGTCATCCTCATCCTGCTGCTGCTCTTCGTGCAGAAGCTGGTGACCGACCTCGTCATCCAGGTGGCCTACTGAGAGTTTTTCGCCGGCACGCGCGCGAACGAACGTCTCCTTTTGGAGATATCGGCGTGGTCGGGCGTTGCCTGGGGACGCCGCGCCGCGACGCGTGCCAATCTTTGCGCCCTTTCCCGCGCCCCGCGCGGCCTACGCCATGTCCAGGACCACGAGACGCATGAAGACCAATCCCGGCCGCTTCTTCGAGGATTTCCGCCTCGGCGAGACCATCCGCCACGCGACGCCCCGCACCGTCACCACCGGCGACGTCGCGCTCTACACGGCGCTCTACGGCCCGCGTTTCGCGGTGCAGTCTTCGGACGCCTTCGCAAAGGCGATCGGCTATCCGGCGAGCCCGCTGGACGACCTGCTCACCTTCCACGTCGTCTTCGGCAAGACCGTGCCAGACATCTCGCTGAACGCGCTGGCCAATCTCGGCTATGCCGAGGGCGGCTTCCACAGGCCGGTCTATCCGGGCGAGACGCTCTCGACGGTCTCCGAGGTCATCGGCCTCAAGGAGAGCTCGAACAAGCAGACCGGCGTGGTCTACGTGCGTTCGACCGGCTCGGATTCCGCCGGCAAGACCGTGCTGAGCTATTGCCGCTGGGTGCTCGTGCGCAAACGCGATCCCGACGCGAAGATCGCCGAGGAGCGCGTGCCGGACCTCGCCAAGGTGGTCGACCCGGCCGACCTCGCCCATTCGCTGCCGCCGCTCTCGGCCGAGGCCTACGATCTCGACCTTGCCGGCAGCCCCTATCGCTTCTCGGATTACGTGGCGGGCGAGCGCATCGACCATGTCGACGGCATGACCGTCGAGGAGGCCGAGCACCAGATCGCCACGCGGCTGTTCCAGAACACCGCCAAGGTCCATTTCGACGCGCATGCGGTGAAGGAGACCCGGTTCGGCCGGCGGCTGATCTATGGTGGCCACGTCATCTCGCTCGCCCGCGCGCTGAGCTTCAACGGCCTCGCCAACGCCTTCGCGCTCGCCGGCATCAACGCTGGACGCCACGTGGCGCCGCTGTTTGCCGGCGATACCGTCTATGCCTGGAGCGAAGTGCTGGAGACGGCCGAGCTCCCGGGCCGCACGGATATCGGCGCGTTGCGCCTGCGCACCGTCGCCACCAAGAACCAGCCCTGCAGCAACTACCCCGACCGCCAGGGCGACGGCTACGACCCCGCCGTCATCCTCGACCTCGACTACTGGGCCTTCATGCCGCGCTGAGGCCCGGACCCGAAAAACCGCCGGTCTGTCGAAAGGCCGGCGGGTCAGAGACCGAGCGATCCGAGCACGGCGCGCCTGAGCGGGTTCGCCGGGTCGGAGAGCAGGCGTAAGGCCATCGTGCAGGCGATGACGACGAGGAGTGGGCGGATCAGGCGGGCGCCGAGTTTCACGGCCAGCGCCGATCCGGCCTGCGCGCCGATGACGGCCCCGAGCGCCATGGCGAGGCCGACTGGCCAGACCACGACGCCTTGCGCCGCGAACAGCGCGAGGCTGCCCAGGTTGCTCGCCGCGTTGGCCAGCTTGGTATGGGCCGTGGCGCGCACCACGCCGAGCCCGAGCAGCGTCACGAAGCCGATCATGTAGAACGAGCCGGCGCCCGGCCCGAACACGCCGTCGTAGAAGCCGATTGCGGGCGCCAGCGTCAGCGCGAACAGCCGCGGCGTGATCCGGGCCGTGGCATCTGCGTTGCCGAGGCGCCTCGCGGTCGCGAAGTAGAGCGCGATGCCGACGAGCAGCAGCGGTACCATCGTGTCGAGGGCGCTTTTCGGAAGCAGGCTCACGCAGAGCGCGCCGGCGACCGAGGCAGCGCCGGCCGCGAGTGCCGCCGGGATCGCCTCCGGCCAGCGGATCAGCCCGCGGCGGGCGAAGGCGATGCTGGCGGAGACGGAGCCGCCGCTGCCCTGGAGCTTGTTGGTGGCGATGGCGCTGACCGGATCGAGCCCGGCCAGCAGCAGGGCCGGCAAGGTCAGCAGGCCTCCGCCGCCGGCGATGGCATCGAAGCAGCCCGCGACGACGGCGATCCCGAACAGGCCGGCGAGCGTGCCGGTGTCGACGCCGCCGATCATGTGGAAAACCGGTCGGCTGTCTGGATTGCGCTCACGGGGATCGAGGCTCCGCGCCGGGTCGGCGCGCATGCTGTAGCTCGGGCCGTTCCGCCGGAGAACGTCGTCTCGCGCCGACGGCGACCCGCATTCTGCGCCGTCTCAGGATGCCTGCCGCAGATCCGCGAGCGGTAGCGCAGCCGGATGGCCGGCATCCGCGGCCAGACGGCTCGCGAACACATGCGGCTCCAGGGCCTTGCCGTACCGAAAGCCCTGGGCGAGCCGGCAGCCCATGTCACGCAAAGCCGCTTCCTGCTCGGCCGTCTCGATACCTTCCGCGATCACGTGCAGATCGAGGCCGCGCCCGATGTCGAGCATGCCCTTGACGATCGCCGCATCGAACGGGTCGGTCAGGAGATCGCGCACGAAGCTGCGGTCGATCTTGAGTTTCGTCAGCGGGAAGTTTTTGAGCGTCGAAAGCGAGGCGAAGCCGGTTCCGAAATCGTCGAAGGCGATGCCGACACCGCTCGCGTGGAGATTGCGCAGCGGCCGCAGCATGGTGTCGTCTGGCCGCAGGGCGGTGGTCTCCGTGACCTCGATCTCGATGTCGGCCGGGGCGAGGCCGTGGCGCTCCAGCGCCTCGGCGACGACCGCGTCGAGGGTGCCGGCACGCAGTTGGGCGCCGAAAAGGTTCACGGCGACGCGGGCGGCCGGAAGCCCGGAGGCGCGCCAGGCCGCCGTCTGCCGGCAGGCTTCGTCGATGGTCCACCAGCCGACGGAGAGGGCGAGGACGCTCGCCTCGATCGCCGGAAGGAACTCGCCCGGCAGCAGCAGCCCGCGCTCGGGATGGCGCCACCGGATCAGGGCTTCGGATCCGCAGATCCGGCCCGTCTCGATGTCGACCTGCGGTTGGTAGTGCAGCTCGAGTTCCCCCAGCTCCACGGCGATGCGCAGCCGGTCGAGCAGGTCGCGGCGGGCGGCCTCCGCGCTGCGCATCGCCGGCTCGAACAGCCGGAAGCAGCGGCCGCCGTCGCGGCGCGCCTGATGCAGGGCGAGGTCGGCGCTCGCCAGCACCTCCTCGGCTTCGCTGCCGTGGTTCGGCACGAGAGCTGCGCCGATGGCGACACCGACATGGAGCGGGTGGTCTCCGACCTGGATCGGCTCGGCGAAGGCCGAGACCAGCGCCTGCGCGCAGGCCTGCGCCGCGAGCGGATCGGCGCGCCCCGGCAACAGCACGGCGAGTTCGTCGCCCTGGATCCGCGCCAGAAGGGCGCCGGCATCGAGCCGGGCGGTGAGGCGGACGGAGAGGGCTTCGAGCAGGGCGTCGCCGATGGCGTAGCCGAGGCTGTCGTTGGCGCCGCGCAGGCCCTCGACGCCGAGCGCCAGCACCGTCGCCTCGCCGCCGCCGGCCTGGATGGCGCCGAGTTCCTCGACGACCCGGTTGCGGTTGGGCAGGCCGGAGCGCGGATCCTGGTGTGCGAGACGCAGCAGGCGGGCGTCGCGGTTGCGGCGCTCCGAGCTGTCGCGGATCACCGCGCCGATGGCGAGGCCCGCCTCGCTGCGCCAGCTCGACAGGGACAGCTCGATCGGCAGTTCGGTACCGTCGCGCTTCACCGCCGTGACTTCGACAGACTTGCCGGCGAGCCGCGGCGTTCCGCCGGCGACCATCGCGGCCATTCCGGCGGTGTGCGGGCCGTGGAACCGGGCCGGTACGATCACGCGCACGTTGAGCCCGAGCATGGCGCCCGGTTCGTAGCCGAGCATCCGCTCGCAGGCGGGGTTGGCCAGCCTGATCGTGCCCACGCCGTCGGAGATCAGCATGGCGAATTGGCTCGCACCCATGAAGCTGTGGGCGTGATCGCGGACCGCGCCGGCGCGCCCGGCTTCGAGACGCTCCGTCGCGATCCGGGCGAGACGCTTGAGGCGCGTGCGCGCCCGTCCGGGAAAGGCCGCGCGGGGAAGCCGGTCGGCCACGGAGAGCCAGCCGAGAATGTCGCCTTTCGGGCCGAGGAGCGGAACGCCCGCGTAGAACCGGATGCCGGCCTCTCCGGTCACGACCGCATGGGTGCGGCGGAGCGGATCAGCGAGGGCATCGTGCACGATCACGGCGCCGTCCGCTTCGATCCCGTGCGGGCAGGCGCCGCGAGCGTGGGCGAAATCGGTGAGGCCGGGCAGGCTCGCGCAGCCCCTCAGCCATTCCCGGTTGCCGCCGAGAAGCGAGATCGCGGCGATCGGCGTGTCGGCGATGTCGGCTGCGAATCCGAGCAGGCGGCCGAGACCGAACGTGTCGCGCGGCTCGCATGTGTCGGCCGAGGCCATGCCGAGGCAGCCCGCGGGCGCCGTGGCGACCGTGTCTCGGTCCGTCGGGCCGGCCGCACCGGTTGGCCTTATCGCGTCGTCGAGCATGCGTCGGGCGATCCTCGCCGTATCTCAGCGAAACCACCTTCCCCGCGACCTGCTTTCAAAGAGTTAAGGCCCGCCACCGAATGGACGCGGCACACAGGACGAAGTCGTCGGCACTATTGTCGTCCGCGACACCTGCCGGGACACGCTAGGCCCGACCGTTTTCGGTTCCCTTCCGAGATCGCGCGACGACGCGATCCCACCGAGACCGGCGGATCCAAGCAGGTTCTTCTTGAAGCCGCCGGGTATGTCCCTGCGCGTCAGTTGCGCACGACCACCTTGGTGCCGACCTTCACCCGGTCGTAGAGGTCGACGACGTCCTTGTTGGTCATGCGGATGCAGCCGGACGAGACGGCGGCGCCCATGGTCTCGGGCTCGTTCGAGCCGTGGATGCGATAGAGCGACGAGCCGAGATACATGGCGCGCGCGCCGAG
Source organism: Methylobacterium sp. WL9 (assembly GCF_008040035.1). NCBI lineage: Bacteria > Pseudomonadati > Pseudomonadota > Alphaproteobacteria > Hyphomicrobiales > Methylobacteriaceae > Methylobacterium > Methylobacterium sp. WL9. Next base: position 108,231 of record NZ_VRVE01000001.1, on the reverse strand, counting down.
CGGGTTGTCCTGGCCGCCGGCCATGTAGCGCGGCAGGTCGGGGCGCCGGGCCAGCATCTGCGACGGCGGGCGCCAGTCCGGCCATTCCTTCTTCATGGTGACGCTCTTCACGCCGGACCACGAAAAGCCCTGCCGGCCGACGCCGACGCCGTAGCGCACCGCCTCCCCGCCGGGCAGCACGTAGTAGAGCCGGCGCTCGCTCGTGGACACCACCACGGTCCCCGGCTTCTCCTTGCCGCGCCAGGCGACGGTGTCGCGCGGGATCGCCTGCGTCTTGAAGATGTTCATGAAGTCGGCGAGCGGCCCGCTGTCGAGCGGGTTGGCGCCGGCCTGGGGCGCGGAGCCCAAGCAGAGCATCGCGGCGATGGCGGCCGGTGCGATGGTGTGGCGGAAGGTCATGCCGAAACTGCTCCTCGTCGGTCCGGTGCGCGAAGCCGTCTGTCGGGGCCCTGCGCGAGCCTGTTCGGATTGGCAGTGGAGTTGGGGCGGAAGGGAGGCGCGTCTGTGCGCTTCGGGCAACAGCCTCGCGAAACCGACACGACGCGGGACGTCCCCGTTCTCCCGACGAAGGCAGGAACGTGCCGCCCGCGCACGCGCACCGCGGTAGTTTGGTTCCCTTCCAGAATGCACGAATGTACGGACACAATGTCGCGGTGGATTGCGCGGAGAGAGGAATCTCCCCAATGTCCATCCCCGTGACGGCTACGTACCTCTCCAGATGGACAGGCCGAGCTGCCGGTTGCGTGCTGGTTGCTCTCCTCTGCGTCCTGACGACGGCTCTGTTCGCGCTGGCCGACGCATCCGCGTCGAAGGCCGCGCCTTCGGGTTCTCTGCGGTCGCGGGTCGAGACCGCCTTCACGTCGGAAGGGGGCCGGGATCTCCCATCCACCTACGTGTCGGGTCGTGCCGTCGCCGATTCCGACAACCCCTTCGAGCATGGCCGGCTGCCCCTCGCTGATGCCGGCGTGCCGGCGCTGTGCCTCGCGTCGAGCAGGTCCGTGGTGACGGGGGATACGGGGCCTGTCGGGGCCGAAAGGCCGCTGCCGGAGCGTCCGCCCCGCCACTGACCGCGCCTGGACCTGCCCCCGGCACCAGCCCGCAGGTCCGCCGCCCGGATCGCATCGTCGCGGGATCGCCAAGATTTCCCGCTATCGAGCGATGCCGACGACACCGTGCAGGACCGGCACGGTCGCCGCATTCGTCGATGCGCTCCAACCGCGCGCCCGGCCGATTACCGGTCGGGCCCGACGAGACCACGGCTTCGAGACCCTTCGCGCCTCCCTCCGGGAGCGGACCCGGAGGTCCGGGCCAATCGGATCCGAGGAGGCCCCGGCGCCTCCGACTTGAGCGTATCGCAGGAGCGAACCCATCGTGACGTCGTCCCGCCCAAACCTCGGCCGAGCCGCACATGCCGGCCGGACCTGGACCGCCACGCTCGCCGCCAGCCTGATCCTCGTCGCGGTCTCCGCCTGCAACGAACAGAAGGCTGCCGCCCCCGTGCCGCTTCCGCCGCCGGAGGTCAGCGTGGTGAAGGTCAAGTCGCAGCCAATTCCCTACGTGCGCGACCTGCCCGGCCGCGTGGCCCCGATGCGGATCGCCGAGGTGCGCTCGCGCGTCTCCGGCCTCGTCACCAAGCGCCTGTTCGAGCAGGGCAGCGCGGTCCACGAGGGGGACATCCTCTACAAGATCGACCCGGCACCCTATCAGGTCGACCTCGCCAGCGCCGAGGCCACGCTGGCCAAGACCGAGGCGGCCCTGGTGCTCGCCTCGCAGCAGGCCGAACGGCTCGAGACGCTGCTCGCGCGCAACACCGCGAGCCAGGCCCAGTACGACACCGCCTATGCCGGTAAGAAGCAGGCCGAGGCCGAGGTCGCCGGGGCCAAGGCGACGCGCGACCGCGCGAAACTCAACCTGTCCTGGACCGACGTGCGTGCGCCGATCTCCGGCCGCATCGGCCGGGCGCTGCTCACCGAGGGCACGCTGATCGAATCCGGCACCACGGGGGTGCTGGCCACGATCCAGCAGCTCGACCCGATCTACGTCGACATCACCCAGTCGGTCGGCGAGCTGAACAAGCTCCGCCGCGACTTCGCCAGCGGCGAGCTCGACCGGCTGTCGCACGACGCGGCCAACGTCCACCTGATCATGGATGACGGCGCCCTCTATGGCTCGGCCGGCCGCCTGCTGTTCTCGGACGTCACCGCCGACCCGAGCACCGGTCAGGTCACGCTCCGCGTCCTGATCCCGAACCCGCACGACGAGCTTTTTCCCGGTATGTATGTCCGCGCCCGGATCAAGCAGGGCATCGACGTCGACGCCATCGCCGTGCCGCAGCAATCGATCCAGCGCACCAACGACGGCAAGTCCGAGGTCTGGATCGTGAAGGCCGACGGCCGCGTGATGTTGCAGCCCGTGGAGGTCGGGCCGGTGGTCGACGGCAACTGGGTGATCCGCGACGGGCTCGAACCCGGTCAGACCGTCGTCGTCGAAGGCTTCCAGAAGATCGTCGCCGGCATGGAGGTGACGACCCACGGCTGGAAGACCGAGGAGCCGGCCGGCGACAAGCCGCACGATGCCGACGCCTCCGACAAGGACTCGGCCGGGGCCGACGTGCCGGCCCAGCCCGTCGCTCAGGCTCGCTGAGGTTAGGCGAACAGCATGGCTCGCTTCTTCATCGACCGGCCGGTCTTCGCCTGGGTCGTCGCCCTGTTCATCATGCTGGGCGGCGCGCTCGCGATCCCGATGCTGCCGATCGCGCAGTATCCGGTGATCGCGCCGCCGGCGATCGCGCTCTCGACCCAGTATCCCGGGGCGTCCGTCGAAAATCTCTACACCGGCACGACGCGCCTGATCGAGGACGAGCTGAACGGCGCGGCCAACATCCTCAGCTTCGAATCCGCCTCCGACGGCTTCGGCGTCGTCGAGATCACCGCGAGCTTCAAGCCCGGCACAGATTCCGGCTATGCCGGCGTCGAGGTGCAGAACCGCCTGAAGCGCGTGGAAGCGCGTCTGCCCGCGGAAGTGCGCCAGCAGGGCATCCTGGTGGAGGAGGCCTCCGCCGCCACCCTCAACATCATCACGCTGATCTCCACCGACGGAAAGACCGACGAGGTCGGCCTCGGCGACTTCCTGATCCGCAACGTCATCAACGAGATCCGCCGTATCCCCGGCGTCGGGCGCGCGACGCTCTATTCGACAGAGCGTTCGCTCCGCATCTGGATCGATCCGGACAAGCTGCGCGGCCTCTCGCTCAATGCCGCCGACGTCACCAAGGCGATCGGGAAGCAGAACGTCCAGATCGCCTCGGGCGCCGTCGGCGCTCAGCCGAGCCCGGAGACGCACGCGGTCAACTACCCCATCATCGTCAAGGGCCAGATGACGGAGCCGGACGCCTTCGGCGCCATCGTGCTCAGGGCCAACCCGGACGGCTCGAACGTACGCCTGCGCGACGTCTCGCGGATCGAGCTCGGCGGCGACGACTACAAGTTCACCACGCGCCTCAACGGCGGCCCGGCCGCCGGCATCTCGGTGACGCTGGCGCCGGACGGCAACGCCATGGAGACCGCCAAGGCGATCCGCTCCAAGATGGTGGAGCTGTCCCAGTTCTTCCCCGACACGGTGAAGTGGGACATCCCCTACGACATCACGCCCGCGGTCGAAGCGTCCATCGAAAAGGTGCTGCACACGCTGGTCGAAGCCGTGGTGCTCGTCTTCATCGTGATGTTCCTGTTCCTGCAGAACATCCGCTACACGCTGATCCCGACCATCGTCGTGCCGATCGCGCTGCTGGGCACCTGCACGGTGATGCTGCTCGCCGGCTTCTCGCTCAACGTGCTGACCATGTTCGGCATGGTGCTCGCCATCGGCATCCTCGTCGACGACGCCATCGTCGTCGTCGAGAACGTCGAGCGCATCATGAACGAGGAGGGTCTTCCGCCGAAGGAGGCCACCAAGAAGGCCATGGAGCAGATCACCGGCGCCATCATCGGCATCACGCTGGTGTTGATCGCGGTGTTCATCCCGATGGCGTTCTTCCCCGGGTCGGTGGGCATCATCTACCGGCAGTTCTCGATCGCGATGGTGACCTCGATCGCCTTCTCGGCGCTCCTCGCCCTCTCGCTGACGCCGGCCCTCTGCGCCACGCTGCTCAAGCCCATCGAGAAGGGCCACGGCCACGCCAAGGGCGGGTTCTTCGGATGGTTCAACCGCGTCGTCGACCGCGAGACCGCCCGCTATGCCGGCGGTGTCGGCTGGTTCATCAAGAAGGCCGGGCGGGTCATGGTGATCTACCTCGCCCTCGTCGCGGGCGTCGCCTTCGCCTTCATGCGCATGCCCGAAGGCTTCTTGCCGCTGGAGGACCAGGGCTTCTTCACCGTCGACATCCAGACCCCGCCGGGCTCGTCCTACAACCGCACCATCACGGCGGTGAAGAAGGTCGAGGACCACCTGCTCGCCCAGCCCGGCGTCGCCACGGTGACGATGATCAACGGCTTCTCGTTCTCCGGCCAGGGCCAGATGACGAGCCAGGCCTTCGTCACACTCAAGGACTGGTCGGAGCGCGACGCCAGCCAGTCCGCCGCCGCCCTGGTGCGCGGCACCAACGATGCGATGGCGGGCTATCGCGACGCGGTCTTCGACGCGCAGGAGCCGCCGCCGATCGACAACCTCGGCAACGCCGCTGGCTTCTCGTTCCGACTGCAGGACCGTGCCCAGAAGGGCTATTCGGCGCTTCTCGCGGCGCAGGAGCAGCTGCTCTCGCTCGCCAAGAAGAGCCCCGTCCTCGTCAAGATGAAGATCGAAGGCCTGCCGCCGGCACCCCAGGCCGAACTCGTGATCGACCGCGAAAAGGCCGCCGCCCTCGGCGTTGCGTTCGAGGACATCAACGAGACGATCCAGGTCAATCTCGGCTCGGTCTACGTCAACGACTTCCCCAACCGGGGCAAGATGCAGCGCGTGATCGTGCAGTCGGACGACCTGCAGCGGCTCGGCGCATCGGACCTGCTGAACTACGCCGTGAAGAACGCGCAGGGCACTATGGTGCCGATGTCGTCCTTCGCCGACCTGAAATGGAGCGTCGGCCCGGCCCAGATCGTCGGCTTCAACGGCTACCAGTCGGTGCGCTTCACCGGCGAGCCCGCCCCCGGCTACACCTCCGGCGACACCATCAGGGAGATGGAGCGGCTGATGACCTACCTGCCGAAGGGGTTCGGCTACGCCTGGACCGGACAGTCTCTGCAGGAGAAGGAAGCCGGCAGCCAAGCGAGCCTGCTCCTCGCCCTCTCGGTGCTGATCGTCTTCCTCTGCCTCGCGGCGCTCTACGAGAGCTGGGCGATTCCTCTCTCTGTGCTCTTGGTGATCCCCCTCGGCGTCATCGGCTCGGTGGCCGCGGTCTACCTGCGCGGCATGCCGAACGACGTGTATTTCAAGATCGGCCTCATCACGATCATCGGCCTCTCGGCCAAGAACGCGATCCTGATCGTGGAATTCGCAAAAGACCTCTGGAAGCCCGGCACCTCGATCGTCGAGGCGACGATCACCGCCGCGCGCCTGCGCTTCCGCCCGATCGTGATGACCTCGCTGGCCTTCATCTTCGGCGTGGTGCCGCTCGCCATCGCCACCGGCGCCGCCTCGAAGAGCCAGCAGGCCATCGGCACCGGCGTGATGGGCGGCATGATCTCGGCCACCGTGCTCGCGGTGTTCTTCGTGCCGGTGTTTTTCGTGGTGGTGATGCGGTTGTTCAAGCGGCGGGAGGTGGAGGCCGGGGAGCTAGCTACCACGGAGCCGGGGGCCACGCGTGGGATGGCGCCGCATTCGGTGCCTGCGGAGTAAGGCTGGGATCGGCGTCGGCCGTGCTTCGGGGCCCGCGACAGCGGGCCTCGAAGCGTCGTCCAGAGGGCTCAACCGCTCCTGGGACGCACAACCCGCCGCGCGCCGTACCCGACCAGCGCCCAGAGAAACGCACCCACCGTCCGCACCGGAAAGAACGTCGGTAGGTCGGACGCGACCGGGGCCGGCCACGGGATGCCGATGGCGGTGATCATCCACGACGCGAGCACGGAAACCGCGAGCCCGGCGATAGCCGCCAGAAACAGCTTGCCGAACTGGTTCGCGCTCCAGCCGAGCAAGACAGAAACCAGGATCAGCACCGGGTCGAACGCCGCCATGATCCAGACGGCGAACGGGTAGACCGGAACGGAGAGATGCTCGGCGGGGGTCACGCCCACCAGGCCTTGGGCAGGCGCGTGCGCCCGGCCGCGTCTTCGATCACCTGAGAGGCCGCGAACAGCGTTTCCTCGTCGAACGGGCGCCCGATCAGCTGGAGGCCGAGGGGCAGGCCCTGGGCGTCGAGGCCAGCCGGCACCGAGATGCCGGGGAGCCCGGCCATGTTCACCGTCACCGTGAACACGTCGTTGAGATACATCTCGACCGGGTCGGCCGAGGTGGTTTCGCCGATGCCGAAGGCGGCGGAGGGGGTTGCGGGCGTCAGGATCGCGTCGATTCCGGCGGCATAGGCCTGCTCGAAGTCGCGCTTGATCAGCGTGCGGATCTTCTGGGCGCGCACATAGTAGGCGTCGTAATAGCCGGCCGAGAGCACGTAGGTGCCGATCATGATGCGGCGGCGCACCTCCGGGCCGAAGCCGGCGGCGCGGGTGTTCTCGTACATCCCGGCGATGTCCTTGCCGGGCACGCGCAGGCCGTAGCGCACGCCGTCGTAGCGGGCGAGGTTCGAGGAGGCCTCGGCCGGGGCGACGATGTAATAGGCCGGCAGCGCGTATTGCGTGTGCGGCAGCGAGATTTCCTTGATGGTCGCGCCGGCGGCCCGAAGCCATTCCGCGCCCTGGTCCCACAACTTCTGGATCTCGGGCGACATGCCGTCGACCCGGTATTCCTTCGGTATGCCGATGGTCAGGCCCTTCACGCCGCGCGAGACCGCCGCCTCGAAATCCGGCACCGGCACGTCCACCGAGGTGGTGTCGCGCGGATCGTGGCCGGCCATGGAGCCGAGCAGGATCGCGCAGTCGCGGGTGGTGCGGGCGATCGGACCGGCCTGGTCGAGGGACGAGGCATAGGCGACGATGCCCCAGCGCGAGCAGCGCCCGTATGTCGGCTTGATGCCGACGGTGCCGGTGAAGGCGGCCGGCTGGCGGATCGAGCCGCCGGTGTCGGTGGCGGTGGCGCCGAGGCAGAGATGCGCGGCGACGGCGGCCGACGAACCGCCCGAGGAGCCGCCGGGCACGAGCGCCGCGTCGGAGCCGTTGCGGCGCCAAGGCGAGATCACGTTGCCGTAGGCGCTGGTCTCGTTCGACGAGCCCATGGCGAACTCGTCGAGGTTGAGCTTGCCCAACATCACCGCGCCGTCGCGCCAGAGCTGGGTCGAGACGTTCGACTCGTAATGCGGCTCGAAGCCTTCGAGGATCTTGGAGCCAGCCGTCGTGTGGACGCCCTGGGTGCAGAACAGATCCTTGATGCCGAGCGGCAGGCCTTCCAGCGGCCGCGCCTCGCCCTTGGCGATCTTCGCGTCGCTGACCTCGGCCATCTTGAGCGCGCGGTCCGGCGTCTCGACGAGATAGGCGTTGAGCACCCGCGCCTTTTCCAGCGCATCGATATGCGCCTGCGCGATCTCGCGCGCCGAGAATGTCTTTGAGACGAGCCCGTCGCGGGCTTCGGCCAGGGTGAGTTCGTTGAGTGCCGTCATGCGACTTCCGAATGGTCGCCTCGTGGGCGAGACGGGCGCTCTCCTCCCCCTTGTGGGGAGGAGGAAGGAGGTGGGGGTGGTGCCGCTCGTCTGCGCGGCATCAGGCGGAACCACCCCCACCCTCTATCCCTCCCCAAAGGGGCGAGGGAAGGCGGTTCGCGCCTTGATCCTAATCTACTCGACGACCTTCGGAACCAGAAAATAGCCGTCCTCGGTCTCCGGGGCGTTGGCGACGATGTCGCCCGCGCGGCCACCCTCGGTGACTGCGTCCACGCGCTTTTTCATCACCATCGGGGTGACCGAGGTCATCGGCTCGACGCCGTCGACGTCGACCGCGTTGAGCTGCTCGACGAAGGCGAGGATCGCGTTCAGCTCGCCTTGCAGCGGCGCCACGTCCTCATCCGCGACCGCGATGCGCGCCAGATGCGCGATGCGCCGTACCGTCTTCGCGTCGACCGACATGCCGCCCTTTACCGCCCTCACCGGGAACGGCTGGCTATAGCACCGCCGCTCGCACGCGGGCAACGCTCGCAGGCGCAGGGGCCGTCACGTGATGATGTGGCCGTGCGTGCTCGGCAGGTTCACCGAGATCCCGGGCGGGTGATACAGTTCGGCCCGCCGCGCGCCCATCACCAGCACTTCGACCGCGAGGACCAGCATCAGGAGATGCCGGCGCCGCAGCCGCCACTGCCCCAGCCTGACGACCGCCGGGTCGGGCTTCGCGCGATCCATCGTCGGGCTGGCTGCGGTCAAGGGCGGTCCGAAAAATGGTTAAGCAATCGTTAACGCTACCATGCCGGACCCGATCCCGGTCGCGCCATGATGATCTCTGCGTATGGTGAAGCGGCCGGTGGACAACCCGGTCGCGCGGGACGTAAGCCCGTTTCCATCGCTGCGCTTTTCCGGGAGGCCGATCATGTGGCAGGGCGTCTTCACGGAGTTCCGGCCGGGGCTCCTCTCGACCGAGGTGGATCTCGACCGGGCCGAGGCCGAGCTCGGCTTCGCACTCCCCGCCTCCTACCGGGCCTTCGCCCGCGAATGCGGAGCGGGCCGCATCGGCGGGCAATTGCGCATCGCGACGCCGGTGCCGGAGACCGCCGCCGACCTCGTCACCCGCGCGCATGTCATCGCCCACAGCGTCGCCGTGGCGATCGACAGCCTCAAGGAGAATCCCCTCACCCGCGACGAGCCGCATCGCTTCACCGTCGAAGGCGATTCCGACGCGGCGCTGATGGAGCGGGCCGCGTTCTTCGGCGAGACCGAGGGCGGCAGCTTCCTGTTCTGGGACGTGATCCCGGACGCCTCCGAGTACGAGATCTGGGCGCTCGATGCCGATCTCGAAACCATCCACTACGGCGGGCCCGACCTGCTCGCCCTGGTGCGCGGCCTCCAGGGCGCCGAAATCCTGCACATCCTCGGCGGTGCCGAGGCCCCCCTTCCCGCCGCGTTCGCGGGCGACGACGCCGAAGCCCTCGCCCGGATCGGCGCGGAGGCCGCGCCAGCCGAAGGTCGGGCGTGAACCGGGAGGCGATCGCGGCCTTCGTCGAGGCGTCGCGCGGGGCGCCGCGGCTGATGGGTGTCGACCTCGGCACCAAGACCATCGGTCTCGCGCTCTCCGATGTCGGCCGGCAGATCGCCTCGTCGCTGGAGACGATCAGACGCGTAAAATTCACGCCCGATGCCGGCCGTCTCGCCGAGTTGTGCGGACGCCATCAGGTCGGCGGCCTCGTCATCGGCCTGCCGCTGAACATGGACGGCTCGGAAGGGCCGCGGGTGCAATCGACCCGCAGCTTCGTGCGCAACCTCAAGCCGATCCTGCCGCTTCCGGTCTTCTTCCACGACGAACGCCTGTCGAGCGCCGCTGTGAACCGGATGCTGATCGACGCCGACACCTCCCGCGCGCGGCGGGGCGAGGTCGTCGACAAGCTCGCCGCCGCCTACATCCTGCAGGGGTTTCTCGACGTGATGCGGGGCCTTCTGGAGGCCGAGACCGAAGAGCCCGCTACCTGGTGATGCGCGCGATGACTGCCTCGCGCTCGCGCCGGCTGGCGGCCAGTCTCTCCCTCACGGCCGAGACGACGCTGGCCCGCGCCCGCTCCGGCGTGCCGGATTCGAAGGGCGGCGCCGGGGCGTATTCGAGGTGGAGCTGGATCGCCCGGGCCGCGTCGTCGCTGACGAGTTCGGCGACGAGCGTCAGGGCGAAGTCGATCCCAGCCGTCACGCCGCCTCCGGTGATCAGGTTGCCGTCCTGAACGACGCGGCCCTTGGTCGGGATGGCGCCGAAGGGCGCGAGCAGGTCGTGCGCCCCCCAATGCGTCGTCGCCCTGCGCCCCTTCAGCAGCCCGGCGGCGCCGAGCACCAGGGATCCGGTGCAGACGGAGGTGACGTAGCGGGCGCTCGCGGCCTGCAGGCGAATGAAATCGAGGATCGTCTCGTCCGTGAGGAGGGCGTTCACGCCGGCGCCGCCGGGGATGCAGATCACGTCGAGCTTCGGGCAATCGCCGAGTGTCGTCGTCGGCGTCAGGACGAGGCCTGTGGCGCTCGTGATCGGGTCGAGGGTCTTGGCGACGAGGTGGACCTCGACGTTCGGCAGCAGGGCGAAGACCTCGTAAGGGCCGGTGAGATCCAGTTGCTGGACCTTGGGGAAGGTCAGGAGGCCGATCTGAAGGGGCAAGGGCTTCGCTTCAATTCCGGAATGGCAGGATGTTGCAGCCTTAACGGATCGTCCGCGCTCATGCCTGTTCGCCGTCTGCCCGGCAGCCATGCGCGCAGGACGACGCACGAACGCCCACGGCACCGTTGCCGGCGCTGGCGTGCCGTGAAGACTCGGGCGACATGAGCCCGCGTTCCCTCACTCTCACTGCCGCGCTGATCGCGCGTGCCCATCCGGCGCCGGTCGCCGACGACGAGACCGCCCTGCAGGTGCTTACCGACGCGGAGCTCGCGCCCGGCCTCGCCCGGGCCATCGCCGCCCGCTCGGGCGCCGACGCACCGCTCTGGGTCTTCGCCTACGGATCGCTGATGTGGAACCCGGAATTCGCGGTCGCCGAGCGGCGGATCGGGCATCTGCGCGGTTGGCACCGGCGGTTCTGCCTGCTGCAACGCCGCTTTCGCGGCACGCCCGAGCGGCCCGGCGTCGTGCTGGCGCTCGACCGGGGCGGCTCGTGCCGCGGCGTCGCCTTCCGGCTCGACGGGCGCGATCCCCACGCCGTGCTGATGCCGGTCTGGCGGCGCGAGATGAAGGGCCGGGGCTACGCGGCACGCTGGGTCGCCGTCGAGACCGGCGAGGGGCCGGTCACCGCGCTGACCTTCGTCGTGAACCGCGCCAGCGACCGCTACACCGGCCGCCTCGACGAGCCGGCGATCGCCGACACCATCGCGACGGGCTGCGGGCATCTCGGCCCTAGCGCCGAGTACCTGTTCCACACCGTCACGGCCTGTGCCGCGCTCGGCATCCACGATCCGCACCTGTGGCGGTTGCAGGCTTTGGTGGCGGAACGGTTGGGGGCCTGAGGCATCAGCGGGCCGTCAGCGACACCGCGCCGTTGGCATGCCGCTCGACGCGGCCGTCGAGTTCGAGTTCGAGGAGCGTCGTCTGGACGACACGCACCGGGAGGCCGGCGGCGCGGGACAGGGCGTCGGTACCGATCGGCGTCGGGCTGAGGAACGCGAGCAGCCGGGTGCGGTCGTCGCGCGGCTCCTCGGCATCCGGGTCGAAGTCCAGGGAGGCCGACGGAACCCGGATGGCCGTGCCGTCGAGTTCGATCTCGTCCCAGAAGTCCGGCTGCTCCTCCAGGGCCGGCCGCTTCGGGCCGAGGGCCGCGCCTTCGCCGTAGACGTCGGCCTGCTCCACGAGCGGGGCGATTACCGCGAGGATGTGATCCACCTCCCCCACCAGGGTCGCGCCCTGCCGGATCAGGTCGTTGGTGCCCTCCGCACGCGGGTCGAGCGGCGAGCCCGGCACCGCGAAGACTTCGCGGCCCTGTTCCAGGGCATAGCGGGCGGTGATGAGCGAGCCGGATCGCCGCGCCGCCTCGACCACCAGCGTTCCGAGGCCGAGCCCCGAGATGATGCGGTTGCGCCGGGGAAAGTCGCGCCCGCGCGGCTCCCAGCCCATCGGCATCTCGGCCACCAGCGCCCCTCCCCCGTCGAGGATCTTTTCGACGAGCGCGGCGTGGTTGGCAGGGTAGATCCGGTCGTGACCGCCCGCGAGGACCGCGACGGTGCCGGTGGGCAGCGAGGCCTTGTGCGCGGCGGCGTCGATGCCTCGGGCGAGCCCCGACACGATCACCAGCCCGGCCTCGCCGAGGCCGCGGGCCAGCCGCTCCGTAAAGGTCATCCCGGCGGCGGAGGCGTTGCGGGAGCCGACGATGGCGAGCGCGGGTTTCGCCAGCGCATCGACGTTGCCGCGCACCGCGATCAGCGGCGGTGCGGCGTCCGTCGCCTGCAGGCTGCGCGGAAAGGCGTCTTCACCGGTGGCGAGGAAGCGCACGCCGAGACGGCCGGCGGCGGCGATCTCCTTTTCGATCTCGGCCCGGGAGGGCGGCTTCACCGGCTTGCCGGCGCGCCGGGTGATCTCGGGCAGCGCGTCGAGCGCCCCTGAGGCACCGCCGAAGCGGTTGATCAGACCGCGAAACGTGCGGGGGCCGACGCCGTCGGTGCGGATCAGGCGCAGCCAGTCGAGGCGCTGCGCGTCTGTGAGCTGCATCGCCCCCTCCGTGCCGGGAGGGTGATCGCGAAAAATCAGCCCTTCTGCCCGATGCGCCCTTCGGTGCCGCCGATCAGCCGGCGGATGTTGGGCGCGTGCTTCCACCATAGCAGCGCGGCGAGTGCGAGGAACAGCAGCGCGACCTGCCGATGATCCAATGCCCACAGGACGAGCGGCGTCGCGGCCGAGGCCACGAGAGCGGCGAGGGACGAGTATTTCAGCGTGAAGGCGAGTCCGAGCCAGATCGCGGCGAAGGCGAGCAGCGCCGGCGGGCTCAGGGCCAGCAGCACGCCGAGGAAGGTCGCGACGCCCTTGCCGCCCTTGAAGCCGAGCCAGACCGGAAAGAGATGGCCGAGGAAGGCGCCGAGCCCGGCCGCCAGCGCCGGCCCCTCGCCCCAGAGCCCGGCGATCAGCACCGGCAGAGTGCCCTTGAGGGCGTCGAGCAGGAGCGTCGCGGCGGCGAGGCCCTTGCGGCCGGTGCGCAGCACGTTGGTCGCGCCGATATTGCCCGAGCCGATAGACCGCACGTCGCCGAGCCCGGCGAACTTTGTGAGGATCAGCCCGAAGGGAATCGACCCGAGCAGGTAGCCGAGGGCGAGCCCCGCCAGGATCAGAGGCCAGCCGGCATCGAAACTCATGCGGCACTCTCAAAAAAATCGGAGCGGTGGACGATGCGGCCGCCGACCAGCGTCAGCATCGCCGCGCCCTGCAGCCGCGCCTCGTCGAACGGCGAGTTCTTGGAGCGCGACTTCAGCGCGCGCTTGTCGAGGACGTAAGGCACGTCGGTGTCGATCAGCACGAGGTCGGCCGGTGCGCCGACAGCGAGCCGGCCCGCCTCGCGGCCGAGCAGTTTCGCGGGGTTGGCCGAGAGGGCGGCGAGCAACCGGGCGAGCGGCATGTCGCCGGTATGGAGGAGGCGGAGCGCCGCCCCGAGCAGCGTCTCGATGCCGAGCGCCCCGTCGGCGGCCTCGGCGAAGGGCAGGCGCTTGGTCTCGACGTCCTGCGGGTTGTGATCGGAGACGATCACGTCGATGACGCCGTCGTTCAGCGCCTGCACCACCGCGTGCCGGTCGGCCTCGGTACGCAGCGGCGGCGAGAGCTTGCAGAAGGTGCGATAGTGACCGATGTCGCCCTCGTTCAGCACGAGGTTGTTCACGGACACGCCGCAAGTGACGGGCAGCCCGTCCTGTTTCGCCCGCCGGACGATCTCGACCGAGTCGGCGCAGGAGATCATCGCTGCGTGGTAGCGGGCGCCGGTGAGGCGCACGAGGCGGATGTCACGCTCCAGCATCACCGTCTCGGCCTCGCGCGGGATGCCGGTGAGGCCGAGACGCGAGGCCATCTCGCCCTCGTTCATCACGCCTTCGCCGACGAGGTCCGGCTCCTCGACATGCTGCATCAGCAGCGCGCCGAAATCGCGGGCATAGGTCAGCGCGCGGCGCATCACCTGCGCGTTGGTGACGGCCTTGAGCCCATCGGTGAAGGCGACGGCGCCGGCCTCCTGCAGCAGGCCGAACTCGGTCATCTCCTTACCCGCCAGCCCCTTCGTTATGGCGGCGGCGGGCAGCACGGTGACGCAGGCCGTATCGCGCGCCCGGCGCAGCACGAAGTCGACGATCGGCGCGCCGTCGATCACCGGGTTGGTGTCGGGCATGCAGACCAGCGTGGTGACGCCGCCGGCCGCCGCGGCGGCGCTGGCGCTCGCAAGGGTTTCGCGATGCTCGGCGCCGGGCTCGCCGACGAAGGCACGCAGGTCGATCAGGCCGGACGTGAGCAGCAGGCTGCCACAGTCGATTTTTTGCGAATTTTCGGGGGTGCCGGGGGCGGTGCCCCAGGCGATGTCGGCGATGCGGCCGTCTTCGATCAGGATGGAGCCGAGACCCTCGCGGCCGGTGGCCGGGTCGAGGAGGGTGGCGTTGAGCAGAACGAGCGCGGTCATTCCCCTCTCCCCTCTGCGGGAGAGGGTGGCCCGCGAAGCGGGTCGGGAGAGGGGAGCGACGTTTCCGGAGATGGCGCTCCCCTCTCCCGACCCTCGCTGACGCGAGGGCCACCCTCCCCCGCAGAGGGGGGAGGACTGGGTGCGCGAGCTTCTACTGCGGCGCCAACGACCTCAAGCACCGCATCGCAACTGCTCAGCACCAGATCATTCGAGAACCGAAGCACCTGAAACCCTTGTTGCCTTAGCCAAGCATCGCGCTCGGCATCGCGTCGGCGCCGGGTTTCCGCTTCGCGCGGCGGCCCGTCAAGCTCGACCACGACACGGGCCGACGCGCAGAGGAAATCGACGATGTAAGGTGTCATCGGCACCTGTCGCCGGAACTTGATCCCGCCGAAGCGACCGGCGCGAACCTGTTGCCAGAACAGGGCTTCCGCCTGCGTCATGGCGCTGCGCTGGCCACGGGCGAAAGCGCGAAGCCCTCGGTCGACTGGGTTCAGCGAACCAGAGCGTTCGATCACGGCCGACTCCCGCATGACATGCCAAGGTCGTCCCTCAGTCTTCCGCCTCACAACGCATCTGGGAGGTACCTGCCTGATATCGGCGAAGGTCACCGGCACGCATGTTCCTGTGATCGGCGCAGCACCCGTTTGCCTTGTGGGGCTTGCAGAGCAGGCAGCCCGACCGGGCGTTTTTCGGTCGCTTCCTCTTGTGATGCATCGCGTGCCTCCCGGACACAGATCATGCCACAGCGAAACGGCGCGTCGTGAGAGGACTCAACCTTTCAAAATCAAAAAAGCGACCACAATCACCCGTTCGGCAGATGCGTCGCGAGCACTTCGAGCACCGCCATCCGCACCGCCACCCCCATCTCGACCTGCTCGCGGATCAGCGACTGCGCTCCGTCGGCGATCTCTGACGAGATCTCGACGCCGCGGTTCATCGGGCCGGGATGCATCACCAGGGCGTCGGGGGCGGCCAGCGCCAGCTTGTCGGCGTCGAGACCGTAATAGCGAAAATACTCCTTCACGCTGGGCACGAACGAGCCGTTCATCCGCTCGCGCTGGAGGCGCAGCATCATGACGATGTCGCAGCCGTCGAGACCCTTGCGCATGTCCGTGAACACCTCGACGCCGAAGCGCTCGATGCCGGTGGGGAGCAGGGTCGAGGGGCCGATGACGCGGACGCGGGCGCCGAGCGCCTGGAGCAGGATGATGTTCGAGCGGGCGACGCGCGAGTGCAGGACATCGCCGCAGATCGCGACGCGCAGGCCTTCGATGCGGCCCTTGTTGCGGCGGATGGTGAGCCCGTCGAGGAGCGCCTGGGTCGGGTGCTCGTGGGCGCCGTCGCCGGCATTCACCACCGAGCAGTCGACCTTGCGAGCGAGCAGATGCACGGCGCCGGCCGCGTGATGACGCACCACGATGATGTCGGGTCGCATGGCGTTGAGCGTCGCCGCGGTGTCGATGAGCGTCTCGCCCTTCTTCACCGAGGAGGAGGCGACGGACATGTTCATCACGTCGGCGCCCAGCCGCTTGCCGGCGAGCTCGAACGAGGATTGCGTGCGCGTCGAGGGCTCGAAGAATAGGTTGATCTGCGTGCGGCCGCGCAGCGTGGTGCGCTTCTTCTCGACCTGCCGCGACAGCGCGACCGCCGCCTCGGACTGATCGAGCAGCGCCTCGATGTCGAGGCGCGACAACCCCTCGATGCCGAGGAGATGGCGGTGGGGGAAGCGCGTCGGGGCGGAGGCGGCGGTCATCACAGGGGTTGAGGCTATATTCAGGGGCGAACGGGGCGGCAAGGCGCGCATCGAGCTCCAGGACAATCGGTTCGAGCCCCCCGTTCGGAACAGAGTTTCGTCCCAGCCCCGAATACGTCCTCGAGAAAATATTGAACGATCGCCGGCTAACTCCGTTTCTGAGGTGTCCGGCAGGCGACTTCGTGCGGCGCGGCGACGCGACTCGAACGAGCCTGCAGAAACCTAAAGGTACCCGATGAAGGTTCGTCTTTTCCTCACCGCCAGCGCCCTCTCGCTCGGTCTCGGCCTGTCCTCCGCCGCCGTCGCGCAGGGCATGCAGCCGATGCAGGGACAGCCCGGCATGGAGCAGGGCCAGATGGGTGACGACATGGGCCAGGAGCAGCGGCCGATGAAGCGCACGGCGTCCAAGAAGAAGATGAAGAAGTCCATGAAGAGCCAGAAGGCGATGCGCGGCAATTCCCGCATGAACCAGGGCTCCGGCATGGAGCAGGGCGGCGCAGGAGCCGCAGGCGGCGCCGACGACGGGATGTAACTTTTCGTCCTCGATCGCCGTATGACCTTATGTCCGCCCGTCCGGTTCGACCGGGCGGGCGGTCGTCGTTCGAACAGCATGGACGTGGAAGCCTTGGCCGCCAGCACGATGCCCGCCCC
This sequence comes from Methylobacterium sp. WL9, assembly GCF_008040035.1. Lineage (NCBI taxonomy): Bacteria > Pseudomonadati > Pseudomonadota > Alphaproteobacteria > Hyphomicrobiales > Methylobacteriaceae > Methylobacterium > Methylobacterium sp. WL9. The sequence continues at coordinate 91,481 of NZ_VRVE01000001.1, read as the reverse complement.
CACCGACCACACCGAGACGGTGCGACGGAAATGGACCTTCCGGCATCCCCTCGTGATCCGGCTGGCCCATTGGATCAACGTGGTCTGCCTCGCGGTGCTGCTGATGAGCGGCCTGCAGATCTTCAACGCGCATCCGGCCCTGTACTGGGGCTCGAAGTCGACCTTCGACGCGCCGGCGCTCGCCATCACCGACGACCAGACCGCGGACGGCACGGCGCGCGGGATCGTCCAGATCGCGGGTCACACCTTCGACACCACCGGCTGGCTCGGGCTCTCGACCTACCAGGGCGAGGATGTCGCCCGCGCCTTTCCGGCCTGGGCCACGCTGCCGGCGAGCCAGAACCTCGCGACGGGCCGGCGCTGGCACTTCCTGTTCGCTTGGGCCTTCGTCATCAATGGGTTCATTTATCTGCTCTACGGGATCGGCAGCGGGCAGTTGCGCCGCCGCATCATTCCCGACGGAGATCAGATCAAGGGCTTCTGGTCCTCGATCCGCGAGCACCTGACGCTGCATTTCCCGAAGGGCGAGGAGGCGCGGCGCTACAATGTGCTGCAGAAGCTGACCTACCTGATCGTCGTACTGGGGCTGCTGCCGCTGATGGTGCTGACCGGTCTCGGGATGTCGCCGGGCGTCAACGCCGTCGCACCCCTCATCCTCGACGTGTTCGGCGGCCGGCAATCCGCCCGAACGATCCACTTCATCGTCGTGAACCTACTGATCCTGTTCGTGATCGTGCACGTGTTGCTGGTGCTCGTATCGGGTGTCTGGAACAACATGCGCTCGATGCTGACCGGTTGGTACACGATCGAGGACGAGACGACCCACGAGCGGAGAGCCGGACGATGACGCGCCGCCTGAACATTCCCGTTCCGCATCGCCGGGGCTTCCTCACCGGGTTCGCCGGCCTGTTCGGCGTGGCGTCGCTCGGCGGCTGCGATAAGTTCGCGGAGAGCACGCGGGGTGTAGAGACCCTGAAGCTCGGCGAAGACGCCAACATGTACGTCCAGCGTCTCGCCCTGACGCCGGCGTCGCTCGCACGCGAATTTTCGGAAGCCGACATTTCGAAGTGGTTCAAGCCGAACGGCACGACCGACCCCGAGGACAAGCCCTACAAGGCGCTGGCAGCCAAGGGTTTCGAGACCTTCCAGCTGCGCATCGACGGCCTCGTCGACAATCCCCAGACGCTGTCGCTGGCGGATCTGCGTGCCCTCCCCTCCCGCACACAGATCACCCGGCACGATTGCGTCGAGGGCTGGAGCGCCATCGGCAAGTGGACCGGCGTGCCGCTGTCGGAACTTTTGAAGAAGGCCGGCTTGAAGCCGCAGGCGCGCTACATCGTCTTCCACTGCGCCGACACGATGGAACTGGCGCCGGGCGGCGACACGGATGAGCAGGCCGCAGACGATGCGGCGCCAACGGACGCGAAGGCCGAATCCGACGGCGGCAGCGCCGCCGCGGATGCCGGCTCGGCCGATACCGGTGCGAAGATGACCGGCGGCGGCGATGCCAAGGGGAAGAAGCCCGACGCGAAGAAGGCGGCCGCCAGCGAAGAGACGCCCTCGGACGCGCCCGGCGGCCGGCCGATCCGCTACTACGAGAGCATCGACCTCACCGACGCCTTCCACCCGCAGACCATCGTCGCCTACGACATGAACGGCAAGCCGCTGCCCGTCTCGAACGGAGCGCCGCTGCGCCTGCGCGTCGAGCGCCAGCTCGGCTACAAGCAGGCCAAGTACATCATGCGCATCGAGGTCGCCGACAGCCTCGCAAAGTTCGGCCAGGGCAACGGCGGTTATTGGGAGGACAACGGGTACGAGTGGTACGCGGGGATTTGAAGGCTACCGAGCCTGATCTGCGATTACCGTCTCTGATGACAGAAGGCGCTTTGCAGGAATGGCAACAGGCCCGTATAATACGTACCGTACGTAACGTCTGTCCCGAGGCTGATCGTGAGTGACCTGACCCGGGTAAGTTCGAAAGAGCTAGTTCGAAATTTCGGGTCGCTCTCGGATAGGGCTTTGAGCGAGCCGGTCGCGATCACACGTAACGGTCGTGACCGCCTCGTACTCTTGTCAGTCGAGGAATACGCTCGGCTCAAGCGTCGCGACCGCAGAGTCCATGACGTTGCGGACCTGTCCGATGCCGCGCTCGATTTGGTCGAGCGCAGCGAGATGGACCCGCGCCACGATCATCTTGATTCGCTCCTGGTCGACTGGACGCCGTGACTCTGCCCAGGCCGGAGCCCGGCCTCGTCATCCGCTACGCCTACCCCTGGCTCTCCGAACATCGTGCCGGATGCGAAGAAGGCGTGAAGGATCGGCCGTGTGCGATCGTGCTGACCGTAGCCGACGAGGCTGACGTGACGCGCTGCCTTGTCGTACCCGTCACCCACAGCGCACCGAGTACATCGACTGAAGCGCTCGAACTGCCTCCCGAGGCGAAGAGGCATCTCGGCCTCGATTCCGAGCGGTCCTGGGTCATCCTGTCCGAATGTAACGACTTCGTCTGGCCCGGCCCCGATCTCCGCCGGGCCGGCACGCAGTGTGATGCGTCCATCGCCTACGGTTTCCTGCCGCCGCGCTTCTTCGCAGAGCTGCGACGCCGGTTCGTTGCGTTGGCACGCGAGCGCCGGAACCTTCGCGTCATTCGGACCGACTGACTCCGCTCCGATTTGACAACCCGCCCGGCCTAACCCACTTCGGTCGCGGTACGAGGCCCCGGCTGTTGCTGGGAGCGCGTCGGCGCATTTCCGAATAACAGGTCGTCGCGCCGAGGCTTCGTGAGGGGCAGAGGTTCATGAAAGTCGTCGTCGTCGAGTCGCCGGCCAAGGCCAAGACGATCAACAAGTACCTCGGCAAGGATTACGAGGTCCTGGCCTCGTTCGGCCATATCCGCGACCTGCCGGCCAAGGACGGCTCGGTCGATCCGGAAGCCGACTTCGCGATGCTGTGGGAGCTGCAGGACAAGGGCTCGCAGCGCGTCTCCGAGATCGCCCGGGCGATCAAGGGCGCGGAAAAGCTCATCCTCGCGACCGACCCGGATCGCGAGGGCGAGGCGATCTCCTGGCATGTCGTCGAGGCGCTCACCGCCAAGAAGGCGCTCAAGGGCATCCCGATCGAGCGCGTGACCTTCAACGCCATCACCAAGGCCTCCGTTGACGCGGCGATGAAGAAGCCGCGCCAGATCGACCAGGCGCTGGTCGACGCCTATCTGGCGCGCCGCGCTCTCGATTACCTCGTCGGCTTCAACCTCTCGCCGGTGCTGTGGCGCAAGCTTCCCGGGGCCAAGTCGGCCGGTCGCGTGCAGTCGGTGGCCCTGCGGCTCGTCGTCGAGCGCGAGATGGAGATCGAGCGCTTCAAGCCCCGCGAGTACTGGTCGCTGGTGGCGACGCTCGTGACCGAAGAGGGTGCGATGTTCGAGGCCCGGCTGACCGGGGCCGACGGCAAGCGGATCCAGCGGCTCGACGTCGGCAACGGCGAGGACGCCGCGCGCTTCAAGAAGGATCTCGAACTCGCGACCTTCCAGGTGGCCTCGGTCGAGGCCAAGCCCGCCAAGCGCCACCCCGCCCCGCCCTTCACGACCTCGACGCTGCAGCAGGAGGCCTCCCGCAAGCTCGGGATGGCGCCGGCCCAGACGATGCGGGTCGCGCAGCGCCTCTACGAGGGCGTCGACATCGGCGGCGAGACGGTCGGCCTGATCACCTACATGCGGACCGACGGCGTCGACATGGCGCCGGAGGCGATCAAGGACGCCCGCTCCGTGATCGGCAAGGAATACGGCCCGCGCTACGTGCCGGACGTGCCGCGCAAGTACACGGTGAAGGCCAAGAATGCCCAGGAGGCCCACGAGGCCGTGCGCCCGACCGAGATGAGCCGGCTGCCGAAGCAGGTCGCGCGCATGCTCGATTCCGAGCAGGCCAAGCTCTACGACCTGATCTGGACGCGGACCGTCGCGAGCCAGATGGAATCGGCCGAACTCGAGCGCACCACCGTCGAGATCACCGCCAAGGTCGGCCCGCGCACCATCGAGTTGCGCGCCACCGGACAGGTCGTGAAATTCGATGGCTTCCTCACCCTCTACCAGGAGGGCAAGGACGACGAGGAGGACGAGGACGGCAAGCGCCTGCCGCCGATGGCCGCCGGCGACCCGCTCAAGCGCGAGCGCATCGCCTCGACCCAGCACTTCACCGAGCCGCCGCCGCGCTTTTCGGAGGCGAGCCTCGTCAAGCGCATGGAAGAGCTCGGCATCGGCCGGCCCTCGACCTATGCCGCCGTGCTCCAGACCCTGCGCGACCGAGAATACGTCAAGATCGAAAAGAAGCGGCTGCAGCCGGAGGACAAGGGTCGGCTCGTTACCGGCTTCCTCGAGAGCTTCTTCAAGCGCTACGTGGAGTACGACTTCACGGCCGACCTCGAAGGCCAGCTCGACCGGGTCTCCAACGCCGAGATCGACTGGCGCGACGTTCTGCGCGACTTCTGGCGCGACTTCTCTGCCGCGATCGGCGGTACCAAGGAGCTGCGCGTCACCGAGGTGCTGGAGGCGCTGAACGGCCTCCTCGGTCCGCACATCTTTCCGGAGAAGGCCGACGGCTCGAACCCGCGCACCTGCCCGACCTGCAACACCGGCCAACTCTCGCTGAAGCTCGGCAAGTTCGGCGCTTTCGTCGGCTGTTCGAACTATCCCGATTGCAAGTTCACCCGCCAGCTCGCCACCTCCGGTGCCGAGGGCGAGGATGACGGCACGTCCGAGGGCGGCCAGCCGGGCGTGCGGGTGCTCGGCGACGATCCCGCCACCGGCCTGCCCGTAACCATCCGCGACGGGCGCTTCGGGACGTTCCTGCAGCTCGGCGAGGCCTCCACCGAGAAGGACGCCGCGAAGCCGAAGCGCTCGTCGCTGCCGAAGGGCATGGCGGCCTCCAGCGTCGATCTCGCCATCGCCCTGCGGCTGCTGTCGCTGCCGCGCGAGGTGGCGAAGCACCCCGAGAGCGGTGAGCCGATCCTCGCGAGCATCGGCCGCTACGGCCCTTACGTGCAGCACGGAAAGACCTACGCCAACCTCGGCAAGGACGACGACGTGCTCGAGATCGGCGGCAATCGCGCCATCGACCTCATCGTCGCCAAGGAGCAGGGCGGCGGCCGCGGCCGGCCGTCGAGCGATCCGGGCCGCGCGCTGGGCAAGGACGAGGCCACGGGCCGCGACCTCGTGGTCAAGGCCGGCAAGTACGGGCCCTATGTCAGCGACGGCGACGTCAACGCCACGCTGCCGAAGTCCATGTCCGCCGACGCCCTCACGCTCGCCGAGGGCATCGACCTGGTGAACGCCAAGCGCGCCTCGGGCGGCGGCAAGAAGGCGCCGGCGCGGGGCCGCAAGACGGCGGCAAAGAAGCCGGCGGCGGGAGCTGCGAAGAAGGCTCCGGCGAAGAAGCCGGCGGCCAAGAAGGCGGCGGCGAAGAAGAGCGCGAGCTGAGGGCCATTGCCCTCGGCTTCCACCGGGCAGTGCAGAGTCGTAGTTCTCGAATCCACTGCACTGCGTTAGGCTGTCTACATGGCTGATCGCTCCGATAGCTCCACGATTGACCCTGCGCCGCAGCACCCTCCTGCGGGCTCGGCGGACCAAACGCGGTTCGCCGCGGACGCCCTCCGTTTGGAGACGATCCCTGACGAGCACCGGGCCTCGGTGATCCGTGGCCTCGCTGATCTACGAGACGGCCGGATTGCCGCCGCCGCCGACGCCGAGGTCGAAGCCGTCTACCGTCGCTTCGGCCGTTGAGAGTTCAGTACACCCGCAACGCGCTCGACGATCTCGCCGGCATCATCGCCTATCTCGCCCCGCGAAACCCCTATGCCGGTGAGAGACTGCGCGTCGACATCCGCGCTGCCGTAGATCGCCTCGCCGACCATCCCTTCAGCGGCCGTGAGCAGGAACGAGGAAGCCGTGCGGCGGATCGTGTCGCCCGGCTATCGCTACGCAATCTACTACCACGTTGATCCGCAGGCCGATTTGGTCTCGATCCTCGCCATACTGCATCCGGCGTGCGAGCAGCCGTTCCAGAGTGTGTGACGGCAGCGCCCTTGCGGCCAATCCCCGACCCGCCTAGTTTTCCATTCAGCATCACGAGTTGAGCCGACGCTCAACGCCAACCTGCCCTTCCCGGCAAGGTGGCGCCCTGATCAAACAGGGGATGCGGCCGGTCCGGCAACCAAGGGGACTTCGCCGCGCGTCAGCTCATCCGAATGGAAAAGAGCCGTGGCCGACATCCTCACCGAGCAGCAATTCGCCAGCGACAATTATTCGGGGATTTGCCCGGAGGCCTGGAACGCGATGGCCGAGGCCAACACGGGCCACGCCCCCGCCTATGGCGCCGATGCTTGGACCGAGCGGGCGGCGGAAGCCTTCAGAAACCTGTTCGAGACCGACTGCGAGGTGTTCTTCGCCTTCAACGGCACGGCGGCGAATTCGATGGCGCTCGCCTCGCTCTGCCAAAGCTATCACAGCGTGATCTGCGCCGAGAGCGCCCATGTCGAGACCGACGAGTGCGGCGCGCCGGAATTCTTCTCCGGCGGCTCGAAGCTGCTGACCGCGCCGACGACGGACGGGCTGCTGACGCCCGAGGCGGTGCGGGCGGTGGCCGGACGGCGCAGCGACATCCACTTCCCGAAGCCGCGCGCGGTGACGATCACGCAATCGACCGAGACCGGCCGGGTCTATTCCGTCGCGCAACTGCAGGCGCTCTCCGAAACCTGCCGGAGCCTCGGCCTGCGCCTGCACATGGACGGTGCCCGCTTCGCCAACGCCTGCGCCTCGCTGCAGCGCTCGCCCGCAGAGCTGACCTGGAAATCCGGCGTCGACGTGCTCTGCTTCGGCGGCACCAAGAACGGCATGGCGGTGGGCGAGGCGATCCTGTTCTTCGACCGGGCGATGGCGGAGGACTTCGACTACCGCTGCAAGCAGGCCGGCCAGCTCGCCTCGAAGATGCGCTACCTCTCGGCCCCCTGGGTCGGGATGCTGGAGAGCGGAGCCTGGCTCCGCAACGCCGAGCACGCCAATGCCTGCGCCCGAAGGCTCGCCGCCGCGGTGGCCGACGTGCCGGGTGTGTCCGCGATGTTCCCGGTCGAGGCGAACGCCGTATTTCTATCGGCGGCGCCGGACGTGCTCGACGCCCTCGCCCGGCGGGGCTGGCGCTTCTACACCTTCATCGGCGGCGGAGCGCGGTTCATGTTCGCCTGGGATACGGCGCCCGAGCGGGTCGATGCCCTGGCGCGGGACATCCGCGCCTGCGCGGTGCCGGTGGCGGCCTGAGGCTTCCGCGTCAAACGAGGTAGGTGATCGTCGCGGCAACGGCCGTGGCGAAGGTCGCGAGGGTGATCGCGGCCGGCGTCAGCAGCATCGGCCCGCGCAGGGCGGAGACCCGCTCCCCCTCGTCGGCACACCCGAAAGCCTGTCCGGCCGCCTGCTCGAGGCGGACGAGGGAGAGATGACGCGCTTGGGCGGCGGCGGTGGTCATCGAAAAAGTCTCCCTGTGGCGTCGGGTCGGCGGCAAAGCTTGACCATTGCGTTAACCAACGCGCGAATGTCGCACCCGGTTCCGTGCCGGAGGCGGCCTGCGACGCGATGTTAACCACGGCGAGCCGACACTCCGATGACACCGGGCTGCCTGCGCCGGCCGGCGTGTCGGCCGCTCACTGGCTCGGCCCCGGCCCGCATGCGATGATGCGCTGCGCCCGGGCGACGGAATCGCGCTGTTTGTTTCCGTTCTGTTCTGGTACGATCGAGGGATGAAGGCGAATGCTGCGCGACCAAACCCAGGCGTCCGGAGCCGCCGCGTGAGCGACCCCGCACGCGATCTGTTCGGTCCCGGAGCCAAGGGAGCAGCCGCCACGCCGAAGGACGTCCAGCCGGACGCCGCCGAGCGCCGCCGCAAGGTCGCGGTCGTGCCGGCGGTCGAGAGCGCCGAGGCGGGCTATAACGCCTCCGACATCGAGGTGCTGGAGGGGTTGGAGCCGGTGCGGCGCCGGCCCGGCATGTATATTGGCGGCACGGACGACCGCGCCCTGCACCACCTCTTCGCCGAGGTGATCGACAATTCGATGGACGAGGCGGTGGCGGGCCATGCCAGCTTCATCGAGGTGGAGCTCGAGGAAGGCGGCAGCCTCGTCGTGACCGATAACGGCCGCGGCATCCCCATCGACCCGCACCCGAAGTTTCCCGGCAAGTCGGCGCTCGAGGTCATCATGACCACGCTGCATGCCGGCGGTAAATTCGATTCCAAGGTCTACGAGACCTCCGGCGGCCTGCACGGCGTCGGCATCTCGGTGGTGAACGCCCTGTCGGACGTTCTCGAAGTCGAGGTCGCCCGCAACCAGACCCTCTACCGCCAGAATTTTTCCCGCGGGCATGCGCAGGGGCCGATCGTCGAGGTCGGGCGCGTCAACAACCGGCGCGGCACCCGCGTGCGCTTCCACCCCGACGCCCAAATCTTCGGGGCCCACCATTTCGACCCGCGCCGCCTCTTCAAGATGGCGCGCTCCAAGGCCTACCTCTTCGGCGGCGTCGAGATCCGCTGGCGCTGCGCGCCGTCCCTCGTCGAGGGCATGGAGGGAGTCCCGTCCGAAGCCGTGCATAAATTCCCCGGCGGCCTGCGCGACTATCTCGGCCGCGAGATCGACGGCAAGGAGCTCGTCACCGAAGCGGTGTTTTCGGGCAAGATCACCAAGCCCGGCGGCCACGGCTCCATGGAATGGGCCGTCGCCTGGATGGTGCAGGACGACGGGGTGTCGTCCTCCTACTGCAACACGATCCCGACGCCCGAGGGCGGCACCCACGAGGCGGGCCTGCGCGTCGCGCTGCTCCGGGCGCTCCGCGAGCATGCCGAGCGCGTGAACCAGGCCAAGCGCATGGCCCACGTCACCACCGACGACGTCATGGCCACCTGCGCCTCGATGCTGTCCGTGTTCATCCGCGAGCCGGAATTCCAGGGCCAGACCAAGGACAAGCTCGCCACCGTCGAGGCCTCGCGCATCGTCGAGACCGGGATCCGAGACGCCTTCGACCATTGGCTCGCCGCCTCCCCGGCCCAGGCCAACAAGCTCTTGGACTGGGTGATCGACCGCGCCGAGGAGCGCCTGCGCCGCCGCCAGGAGAAGGAGGTCGCCCGCAAGAGCGCCACCCGCAAGCTGCGCCTGCCCGGCAAGCTGGCCGACTGCTCGGCCGCCGGCACGGCCGGCTCCGAGATCTTCATCGTCGAGGGCGATTCGGCCGGCGGCTCCGCCAAGCAGGCGCGCGACCGGAAGACCCAAGCCATTCTCCCCTTGCGCGGAAAGATCCTGAACGTCGCTTCGGCCAGCCGGGACAAGCTCGGCGCCAACCAGCTCATCGGCGACCTGACCCTGGCGCTCGGTTGCGGCACCCTCGCCAACTTCCGCGAGGCGGACCTGCGCTACGACAAGGTGATCATCATGACGGACGCCGACGTCGACGGCGCCCACATCGCCTCGCTGCTGATCACCTTCTTCTACCGGCAGATGCCGAAACTGATCGACAAGGGCCACCTCTACCTCGCGATCCCCCCGCTCTACCGCCTGCAGCAGGGCGCGAAGATCCACTACGCCCGCGACGACGCCGACAAGGACCGGATCATCAAGACCGTCTTCAAGGCCGGCAAGGTCGAGATCGGCCGCTTCAAGGGCCTCGGCGAGATGATGCCCGCCCAGTTGAAGGAGACCACGATGGACCCGAAGAAGCGCACGCTGCTCCGGGTCGCGATTCTGGACGAGGCCCGCGAGAGCACCGGCGACACCGTCGACCGGCTGATGGGCAACAAGCCGGAGGCGCGGTTCGCGTTCATTCAGGAGCGGGCGGCGTTCGCGGATGGGGCTGAGTTGGATATTTGAATTTTCTGATTGAGCAGTTAGTTTGAGAGACGGAAACGTCCAAAAATTACCTGTGAGCTAAGGCATGAAACAGATTTTGATTCTGCATATTGCTTGGATGAGAGATTACTGTGGGTTAAAAAATGATAAGCCTTATGGTCAGTTTGGGCATATGACACAGGGTGGAAGCCCTCACGAAGCATTCAATTTTCTTCCCTATAAAGACCGATGTTATGGTTATGCTGCTGTTAGCAATGGTCGTGTAAATCTCCAAAAGCTTGGTGGTGATACCGAGGCTGAATACTTAGATAATATTCTCGTTATTTGGACTGCAACGCACCCTTCTCAAAGAGATCCGATAAGCAAACGGAGATATCGATACGTCGTAGGGTGGTATAACAAAGCCCGTGTCTCGGCCGACATGATGGAGCGGTCCAAAATAGCGGCTGCAAAAGAATTAAAGGATATAGACAAACTTATATATATAGCCTCTGCAAATGCTTTTGATTGCTGTCTCCTTAAAGAAGTAGATCGAATATTTGAAGTTCCAGCTATGATAAAAGGGTACCCAGGCGTATCGCCTGCATTTTATCCCAGCGAAAACAGCAATCAAGAATGGATTTTAAGTCTTAGAGATTATATTGAAACAAAAAGCATTTTAGAAAATAAAGCTTTAAAAAATATTATCGACAATCTTGATGGGGCTACTTCTGAGCGTAGAGAGTATCTACGCGAAGTTTTTGTCCGAGATGCCAAGCATGTGAAAGAATTAAAAAAGCTGTATGGTGGACGATGCCAGATTTCCGGTCAGAAAGTCTTGGAAGATTTTTCAGTAGATATAACAGAGGCCCATCATATTAGATGGCTAACGCGCGGGGGCTCTGATGAAAAGGATAATATGATTGTTTTATCTCCTAATCTACATGCCGCTATTCATGCGACCAATGCAGAATTTAATTGGTCTGAACTAAGTTTCGACATTGGCGGGAAAAAATTTCCGGTCATTCTAAATAAACATTTAAAAAATAAATAGTACCGGAAATATTTTCAGTGCCGAGAAGTGCCAAAAATCGCGTAAGGCGCAAAATTTCGGACGTTCTCAGTATTAACGTTCGGCAAGAAGATTGTCATGATTTTCCGGGCGTCCGTCAAGTCTTCGGCGGCTTTGTCAAGATAGGCTCACCCCCGGTTTCACAGCGTCACGCCGTCGCGCCGCAGTTCGCCCATCCATGCAGTCCGCTCTGTGTAGGCGCCGGCCTGCAGCGGCAGAGCGTTGAAGACGGCACCGGTCGCCATCAGGATATCGGTTTCGATCTCGGCGAGAGCCTGGGACTCGCGGTCGAAGCTATGCAGCTCGGTCAGGAAGAGGCCGATATCGTAATCGGAATCGGGCCGTGCGTCCCCTCGCGCCCGCGAGCCGAACAGCACGATGCGGTCGATCCGTTTGCCGTAGATACGGTCCACGGCGGTGCGGAAGCGCATCAAGACTGGATCGTCCGCTGGATTGACGGCCATGACTGCCTTCCTCGGATGCGTGAGAAATAGCATGGAGATCGGCAGTTCCGCCACGGGGCGGGGCTCGCCGCCCGCAACTCTCGCGTTCCCCGTCGGCGTCGCCGGCCAGCGCGTCATCAGCAGGAGGCTTCGCCGTCATTGCGAGGCGGAGCCGAAGCAATCCAGGGCCGACGCGCCGACGGTGCGGTTGTGGCCCTGGATCGCTTCGCTGCGCTCGCGATGACGGAGCGGGCTGCGACGCCGTTGGCGGCCCTCGGAGCCATGCCGGCATCGTCTCGGACGAAGCCGAGCGGACCGTCACCGGCCCGACCTCCAGAATGCAATTTACGATACATCTTAACGTCGGCGTTTCACCCCCCGTGCTGTGGTGCCGGGTGACAGTCTCGATCACCGAGAGCTGAAAGCGCGCGCCATGATCACGACAGACACCGCGCCGGCGCCGTCCGAGCCCGGCGGGCGCGGCGGCCGGATCGGGCGGCGGCTCGTCGGGCAGATCTGCCTCGTCGGCCTGATGATCACCATCGTCCTGTCGGGGTTCTTCTTCACCAACTGGAACCAGCAGAGGCTGATCGACCTGCGCGAGGGCGGGCGGCAGATGCGCATTGCGCAGGAAGGCCTGATGGAGGCCGAGGCCTATGTTCTGAACACCTCGCTCGGCGACCAGGACACAGAGTATTCCGCCTACAGCCGGGCCTTCGAGGCGTTGCACAGCCGTGAAGACAAGCTGGCGCAGCTCGACCGCTTCCTGCGAGCGCAGGACGGCACGCGGCCCTCGGCGGTCGCGCTCGTGAAGGCGCTGGAGACGAGCTGGACGGAGGTCCTGGCGGTCGCGCGCGACGGCCGGTTCGCCGAGGCGCGGGGTCTGCTGCAGCAGCGCCGCAGTGCGGCCCAGGTGGCCCGGCTCCGGAGCGCGTTCGACGCCTTCCTCACCGATTGGAACGCGCATTTCGCGATCCACGAGAGCCGCATCGAGATCGGCAAGGTCTTCGTGCTCGTCGCTCAGATCCTGATCGGCGCGATGATGATCTTCGCCTTCCGCTCCGGCGCGCGGGATGCGAAGGCGCGGCTCGCCGCCATGGCCGAGATGGACCGGTCGCGCACCCAGGTCGGCCACCTCTTCGGCATGACCGACATGCTGCAGAGCGCAGCGGACCATCACGATGCGAACGCGGTGCTGCGGGCGACGGCCGGCGAGCTGATCGGCGGCTTCGGCGGCGCGCTCTACGTCTTCAACAACTCGCGCGACCGCCTCGTGCTCTCGACCTCCTGGGCCTGCGACGATGCCGCGGCTTTGCCCGAGCAGATCACGGTCAATCAGTGCTGGGCGATGAAGCGCGGCAAGCCGCACATCAACCGCAGCGGCGCGCGGGCGCTCTGCTGCGAGCACCACGCCTCCAGCCTCGCCGCCCTGGAAATCCCCATGGCGGCGCGCGGCGAGAATCTCGGCCTCCTGCAGATCTTCGCGCACGGGGCGGGTGCCGAAGAGCGGCTGGCGGCGATCCTGCCGCTGAGCTCGGCGCTGGGCGACGCCATGTCGCTCGCCCTCTCGAACATCGCTCTGCGCGAAAAGCTGCGCAACCAGGCCCTGCGCGACCCGCTGACGGGCCTCTACAACCGGCGCTACATGGAGGACAGCCTCGACCGCTACGTGCGCCTCGCCGAGCGCGAGGGCCGCAAGGTCTCGGTGATCATGATCGACCTCGACCACTTCAAGCGGCTCAACGACGAGCACGGCCATGCCACCGGCGATGCCGTGCTGCGCGAGGCCGCGGCGGCGATCGTCGGCACCCTGCGGGAGACCGACGTGGCCTGCCGCTACGGTGGCGAGGAGATGATCGTGTTCCTGCCCGACTGCAGCCTCGAGGACGCGGCGATCAAGGCCGAGCAGATCCGCGCCCGCATCGAGAGCCTCTCGGGCGCCCACGGCGCCCAGGTCTCGGCCTCCCTCGGCGTCTCCTCGGTGCCCTGCACGTCGAGCAACAGCGCCGACCTCGTCAAGGCGGCCGACACCGCCCTCTACAAGGCCAAGCACAACGGTCGCAACCGGGTCGCGCTCGCCCCGGTGCGCGCGGGACGGCGCAGCTGGGCGGACGGGGGCGAGAGCGGGGATGGTGTGTTGCCCATCGCCGCGGAGTGATGGTTTTGGAGAGGCGCATTGGTGATGGCGGCGTGTCGGAAGCCGTAGCTTGCAGTGTCGGCGTCCCTGTCCCTCGTACCGCTTCCGGTTGATCCGGTCGGGCCGTGCGCATCCCCTCGCCCCGCTTGCGGGGAGAGGGCTTCGGCGACCTCGTCGTCGCCGAAGCGTGGTGGCAGACGACGGTGAGGGGGCTTCGGCGGAGGAGCCACGATCGGCGTCGCCCCCTCACCGTCGCTTCGGCTTCGCCTCCGCTACCCACATGGACGATACGGTCCGTGCGGGCCACTCCCAGCATGCGGGGAGAGGGGGCACGCGCACCAAGCAACCTGATCTGCTGGAAACGGTCTCACTCCCACGTTCGCGGCTGGCGCCCCTCGCCGGCCCCACGACCGCAGACGGTGGTCTTCTGGATAGTGTAGGATTATTAGCATAGGAGCGGCGCGCCGTCAAGACCGTCCGGCGTCGCGTGCGCGCGACGAAACGGGGCGGTTTCGCGGCCCGGATCGCGTGGGACGGCCTGGGACAGGCGGGACGAACGTCCCGAATTTCCGGCGAAACGAACGGCGGCCGAGCCCCTCGGGCCGGCGCCCTTTTTCCCGGCCGGGTACTCGTGCGATACGCCCCGACCGTGCTCCCCGACTTCCGCCAGAGCCTCGCCACCCCGGCCCTCCTCGCCCACCGCCGGCTCGGCTGCGTCGCCGGCGTCAGCGACTGGCGGCCGTGACCCCGCCCTTGCCCTGCGCGGCCTGAGCGAGCAGAGACCGGGCATCGACGGCTTGAGGACACCCGTGAGCGACACGCCTGCCCATTCGAGCCCCGCCGGAGCCGCGGCGTGAAGCCCCTCGTCGATCTCGTGCGGGTGATGCGCCCCCGCGACCGGCGGCGGCTGGTGCTGCTGCTGATCGGGCTCGCCCTGGCGGCCCTGTTCGAGGTGGTCGGCGTCGCCTCGGTGGTGCCGTTCCTGACGCTCGTCGGCGACCCGGCGGCGGCGGCGCGCATCCCTGCCCTCGCCGCGATCCGGCAATCGCTCGGCCTCGTCGACGACCACGCCTTCCTAGTGACGACGGGGATCGCGGCCCTCATCGCCATCCTCACCACCAGCGTCGTCAACGCCGCTCTCGCATTCACCCAGCTCCTCTTCACGAACCTCGCCGGCTACGGCTTCGCGCGGCGCCTGCTCGCCGTCTATGTCGACCGCGAGCGGATGTTCTTCGCGCATACGAACAGCGCCGAACTCGCCAAGAACGTGCTCAGCGAGACCGACCGGCTCGTCGTCGGCGTGCTGACGCCGACCCTGGTGATCGCCTCGCGCGGCGCTTCGGCGCTCGCCGTGATCGTGTTTCTGATCCTCTATCAGCCGCGTCTCGCGCTGCTCCTCGGGGGCGGCTTCGGCGGACTTTACGTGTTGATCTTCCTGGTGATGCGGGCGCGGCTGGCGCGGATCGGCGCCCGTGCGGTGGTCGACAACGAGCGGCGCTACCGGATCGTGCAGGAGACCTTCGGGGCGCTGACGGAACTGAAGCTCTACGGACGGGCCGAGACCTTCTCCTCGGGCTTCGATGCGCCGGCCCGGGCCTATGCCAGGGACTCCGCCGAGAGCCTGGTGACCGGGCAACTGCCGCGCTACGTCATCGAATCCCTGGCCTTCGGCGGCGTCATCGTCGTGGTGCTGTTCGCCCTGTCTCGGGGCTACGATACCGCCGGGCTGCTACCGCTGCTCGGGCTGTTCGCCTTCGCCGGCTACCGCATGCTGCCGGCCTTCCAGAACATCTTCAACTCGTTGGCGCTCATCCGCTTTTACCTGCCGGCAGTGAAGGTGGTGGCGGACGAACTGAAGAGCGAGCGCTTGCCAGAACCGCGTGGGCAGGAACGCCTGCCCTTCTCGAAGGCGATACGGCTGAGCGGCCTCGGCTTCGACTACGAGCCCGGCCGCCCAACGCTCGACGGCATCGACCTGACGATCCCGGCCAACGCCACCATCGGGCTCGTCGGCCGCACAGGGTCCGGCAAGTCGACGCTGGTGGGGCTCGTGCTCGGCATCCTGACGCCCACCCGCGGCACCATCCGCATCGACGGTCACGCCCTCGATGCGGCGAGTCTGCCGGCCTGGCAGAACCGCATCGGCTACGTGCCGCAGGACGTCTTCCTGATCGACGGGACGATCGCCGAAAACATCGCGCTCGGCGTTCCGGCGGATGAGGTGGACCAGGGTGCGATCGAGCGTGCCGCGCGGCTCGCCGGCATCCACGATTTCGTGCTCGGCTTGGCCCAGGGCTACGCCACCGGCGTCGGCGAGCGCGGTACCCGGCTCAGTGGCGGCCAGCGCCAGCGCATCGGCATCGCCCGCGCGCTCTATCACGACCCGGACGTCATCGTGTTCGACGAGGCCACCAGCGCCCTTGATGCTGAGACCGAGACGGCGGTGATGGCGGCCCTCGGAGCGCTTGCCGGCACGCGCACGATCATCATGATCGCCCACCGCCTGACCTCGCTGCGCCACGCCGACATGGTCCACGTTCTGGAGGCCGGCCGCTTGGTGACTTCCGGCCCGCCGGAGATCGTGATCCCCGAACTCGCCAAGGTTCTGCCGGGACAGACGACGGAGGCTTAAGCCTCTGCCAGGACGCGTGTCCCGCCGACGCTGGGCATCAGCCGGCGAAGCACGAGATGCGTCGGCAGGAACAGCAGGGCCGGCAGCCCGACGACCATCGCCGCGAGCCAGGCCCAGGCCGGCATCCAGGCTTGCGCGACCGCATCGCTGAAGCCCCAGACGTAGTTGATGTTCACCGGCAGTAGGCCGGCATCCGGCCGCGGCGACGGCATCAGAAAGAAGCAGATCAAAAGGGTTGCGACCGCCATCGCGCTCCAGATCGGTAGCGCCCGCCGGTCGTAGCCGAGCCGGGCGACCAGGAAGACGAGCAGCAGCGGCAGCCAGCCGTGGAAGCCCGACAACGCCCGCAAGAGCAATGGTTTGGAGGCGTCGAACATGTACTCCGTCATGCCGGTGATCGGAATTCCGACGGCACCGCCGAGGAAATCGACGATCCAGAGCAACTGCGGTGCGAGGATGCCGACGGCGCAGAGTGAGATCAGCAGTGGGCTCTCGATCCAGATCCCGACCAGCGTCAGCAGCACGGCCTGATCGCAGAAGTAAAGGAAGTTCGTCGGCCCGTAATGGGTGAGGTAGACCGGGAGAAGCAGGGCGGCGAAGGCCGTATAGGCGAGCTTCACTGCGATCGGGATTTTCTTGTCGTTTGGCGGCGAGTTGATGGCTGCCGTCGAGACGGCGGTCGGGGAGGTCATCGTCGTCTCCGGGGCGTTCATCGGCTGGTGATGGCCCGCGGCGGCATCGTACCGCCGCGAGTGCAAGCGGTGCGTTTCCTCAATCCTTGCCGACCGACATCAGCAGGCGCTCGGTGCGGGCATCCTCGATACGGTTATGCATGCGGCGCCCTTCGTGAACATCGCGCATCGTCTTGGTGCAGGTCACGCAGGACTGGACGAGCATCACCACGCCCATGGCGAAGTAGCCTTTCATCCAGAAATCGATCGGCATGAACAGAATACCGATGGCGACCATGCCGGCCGAGGCGATGAAGGAGCCGTAGGTGAAGGTCACCCAGGCGCCGGAATGCTGATGAATGGTTTCGGTGGTCATGGCGGAGGCTCCTTTGGACGGCTGTGATGCGGTGAGGGGTCAGGCGGCTTCGGCCCGTCGGCGCAGGCGGTCGAGAACGGCATCGGCGCTCGTGTTGCTGTGCGGGCCGAAACCTTCGCGCTCCATGCGCTCGGCGATGTCGGCGCCGGGATCGGCTTCGGAGAGCGCAGCCTCGGTGTCGGCGGCCTCCTGCTGCAGTTCACGCAGGCGCTCGAGCGTGGCCTCGGCTTCGGAAAGTGTCGCCAACTCGCCTGGGCCCGGATTAACCCGCATGCGGCGGACCGCTTCCGCGGCGGCCGCAGTCCGGCGTCCGCGCTCGAGTTCGGCCTGTCGCCTGTTGGCGTCGGCAACGAGAGAACGGATGCGGACGACCTCTGTCTCGTAGCGGCTGCGGGCAGCGCGGATCGCATCGCGCTCGGATTCGAGCTCTGCGATGGCCTGCGCGGCTTCTCTGGCGAGATCCTCGCGGCCTCCGGAGAGCGCGGCGACGGCGCGCGTTTCCAAGTCTGCGGCGCGGGCTTCCACCTCCGCAAGCTTGCGGCCTTCGGCGAGATCGGCGGCGACTGCCGCTGCCAGCGCCCGCCGGCTGCGCTCGAGCGAGGCGCGGGTCTCACGGACCTGCTGGTCGAGGATCAGAAGGGCATTACGATCGAGAAATTCCTCGCTGGCGCGGGCGGTGGCGCCTCTGGCGAGGATGCGGACCAGCTTGAACATCGTTGCGTCTCCACATGCGTGAGCGGTGTCACGCAGGATGAGTCACACGAGTTTGCACGCTGTTCAAGTGACATTTTGCACGTCGTGCAAAGAGAGGCTTCGATCGGGTAGGCGATCCGTGGACGGTACGATGCACTGCCGTTGTTCACGTCACGGCGCGCGGTCTCGAAATTGGCAGTCTTCCGGTGCCTCGGAGGCGGCACCCGGTCCGCCATCGCGGCTTCGAGAAACTCACTGGTTCTCGCGGGCGGCGAGCCAGGACAGCGTGAAATATACGAAGATGGCCAAGCCCTGGATTGCGACCAGCACGATCGGCATCGGCAGCAACTGCGGTGTCAGTACGGCCAGCGTGATGCCGCTGGTGGCAGCGAGGAGCCACACCACGCCGCCCCATGCGCTGGTCAGCCAGAGGCCTACCGCGGCGGTGAAGTCGATCACGGCGAAGTAGACGATCACCGTCTGGCGGCCGAGCGGCTCGCTTTCGAAGGAAGGTGCGCCGGGCAGCACATCGACGATGTCCGCCCAGGTCAGAATACCCTTGGCGATCCAGACAAGCGCTACAATGCGCATGAACCAGACGAGGACGGTGTCCCAGCGGGTCTGCCGGCGTTCGACGCGCTCAATACGGTCGTTGGCGCCCTCGGCACTGCCGATACGGCCGCGGCCGTCCCGTGTGGTACCGACTTTGGTCAGAGCCTTCACAGATGTGGCCTGCTCAAGCGAAGGACGGTTCGGAGCCGCCGATCGGCTCGAAAGCGGTGGCGATTGCAGCCATGTCGACCGCGTCGAGGGTGGCCGGCTGCCAGCTGGGCTTGCCGTCCTTGTCGACGATGACAGAGCGCACGCCCTCGTAGAAGTCGTGGCCACGCATCACGCGGGTGCAGAGGCGGTACTCGATCAGCATCGCTTCCTCGAAACTCAAGTCGACGCCCCGCCGCATCTGCTCGAAGGCAATGAGCGCGCTCGTCGGGGAGCGCGAGCGGATCAGGGCCGCCGTCTCTGCGGCGAAGGATGCGCCGGAGGAAGCCGCCACGTCGAGGCGGCCGAGAACGTCGTGCACGCTGTCGGCGGAAAAACACTCGTCGATCAGGCTGCGCTCGGTAACGAGCGGGCCGGTCCCGGGCGGCTCGGCCGCGTAGGCTGCAAGCGTCGCTTCTATGTCGTCACCCTGGGCAAGCGCATCGACGATGGCGTCGAAGTCGGCGGCCTTGGCCGAATGCGTGGCAAGGCCGAGAGCGAGGGCCTCGCTCGCGCCCACGCGTGCGCCCGTCACCGCGAGGTAGGTGCCGGTGCGGCCGGGCAGGCGCGGCAGCGCGTAGGTCATCCCGACATCGGGAAAGTAACCGATGCCGGTCTCGGGCATCGCAAACATGTACTTTTCGGAGGCCACGCGGATATCGCCATGCACCGAGATGCCGACGCCGCCGCCCATGACCACGCCCTCGATCAGGGCCACGTAGGGCTTCGGGTAGCGCTTCACGTAGGCGTCGAGTTGGTACTCGGCGAGCCAGAACGCGAGGGTCTCCTCGAAGCAGCCAGCCTTGCCGAGCTCGTAGATCTGGCGAATGTCGCCGCCTGCGCAGAAGGCGCGGCCGCCTGTGCCACGTACGACGATCCGGGTGACGGCCTCCTCCGTTTCCCAGGACCGCAGTTGGGCATGCATCGCCTGGATCATCGGCAGCGTCAGCGCATTGAGCGCCTTCGGCCGGTTCAGGATGATCAGGCCAGCGGCGCCGCGCCTCTCCAGGATGATTTCAGGATCGGCCCGATCCGACATGCACGCCCCTCTCGTTGAGGCGCTTAGACGAAGTCTTACGGTTTCCGTCAATCAGCGCGGAACGGCGGCTCACCGGATTGCGTGGGGAACCAACGAGCGCTGCGACGCAGGCGTGCTCATTGATTGTCGACGGCCGCCCTCAATGCCGGCGTCCAGCGCGCGACCTCGCTCTCAACGAGTTTTTGCAGGGCGGCAGGCCCCCGGTCGGCGCCCTGAGGAACCTTGCCGCCGAGCTTGAGCAGACGGTCGCGGGTCGGCGGGTCGTCCAGGGCCGCGTTGAGCGCCTCGACGAGCCTGGCCCGGACCTCCTTCGGCAGGCCCTTCGGTGCGAACACGGCGTTCCAGGCGGTCACCTCGAACTCGGGCAGCCCCGCTTCGCGGGTGGTCGGCACGTCCGGCAGCACCGGCGAGCGTTCGTGGGTGGCGATGGCATAGGCCCGGATCGTGCCGGCCTGGAGATGGGGAGCGACGTTGACGATCTGGTCGGTGAGGAAGTCGACCTGACCGGCGATCAGGTCGTTCACCGCCGGGCCGGTGCCGCGATAGACCACGAAGGTCGGCTTCGCGTTGACGATCGAGTCGAACAGCATCCCGGCGGAATGCGAAACCGATCCGACGCCGGCATGGGCCTGACTGTAGGCCGTGCCGTTGTCGTGCAGAGCCGCGATGAAGCCCTTCAGGTCGCTCGCCGGAAAGTCCTTCCGGGCGACGATCACAACCGGCGTGCCGGCGGCGACGCCGATCGGGTCGAAGGTCCGGGCTGGGTCGTATTTCAGGGCGCGGAACAGAGCGGGCGCCGCCCCGTGCGTGCCCATGTGGCCCATCATGATCGTGTAGCCGTCGGCCTCGGCCAGCGAGGCCTGGGTGATGCCTGTGGTGCCGCCGCCGCCCGTGACGTTCTCGATCGCCACCGGTTGGCCCAGCGCCTTGGCCATCGGGGGGACGACGATCCGGGCGATCGTGTCGGTCGGACCGCCGGCCGCGAAGGGTACGACGAGGGTGATCGGCCGGTTGGGATAGGCGTGCTGCGCCATGACGGCCGCCGGTGCAGCTGCGACCGCCGCCGTAGCAAGAATACCCAAAATCAGCGGTCGGCAGAGACTCAAGGCAGACATCGGACATCCTCCGCGAGGACTACGCCACACTGGTACGAGCGCATGGGCACATTGGGCAAGGCTCGTGCCGATCGGTGTCGAGACCGCGGCAGTGCCCCGACGCATGGGTCGAGGCAAGCCCCATGACCTCTGCCACGCATCAAGAGGCGGCCGTTCCGAGCTTGCGCCGGGCGGGCTCCACGTCCCTGTCGCCGCCTTCTGGCGCGTCCTGCGCCGTTACGGGACTGCGCGCAGCGCCGGTGCCGACGGCGCTCGCGATCTGGCCGAGGGCGTCGCGCATCGGCTCGAGGCCCTGCACGGTGACGACGCTCGAGGCCGGTCCCATCGCCGGGATGAAGCCCGCGTCCGAGAGGGTCTTGAACACCGAGAAGTTCAGATCGCTCTGGACCTTCTGGCCGAGGTTGACGTCGGTCACGAGGGCGATCAGGTCGAACTCGAGGAACGGATCGCCGATCTTCTTGAAGACCACCCGCGGCGGCGGCTCCTTGAGCACGTCGGCATGGGCGCTGGCGCAGGCCACGAGCATCTCGGCGGCCCGGACCGGATCCTGGTTGCGCAGCACGCTCACCGAGATGATGACCCGGCCGGTGCGGTCTCCGCGGACCCGGTTCTTCACCACGCCCGAGATCAGGTTCGAGTTCGGCACGATCACGGCCGAGCGGTCGAAGGTCTGGATCTCGGTGGAGCGGACCGAGATGCGCTTCACGATGCCCTCGCTGTCGCCGATCAGCACCTGATCGCCGACGCGGATCGGGCGTTCCCAAAGCAGCAGCAAGCCCGAGACGAAGTTGTTGACGATCGACTGCAGACCGAAACCGATACCGACGGAGAGCGCGCCGGCGACGATGGTCAGCTTTTCCAGGCTCAGGCCCAAATAGGAGAACGCGAGCGCCAGCGCGAGCAGGAAGCCAACATAGCCGGCTACCGTCGAGATCGAGTTGCGCAGGCCGGCGTCGAGATCTGTCGCCGGCAGGTAGGTGTTTTCGAGCCAACGCTGGATCGACCGTGTGATGAACACGCCGAGCACGAGGATGCCGACGCCGAAGACGATCGCCGAGAGCGAGATCGTGACGTCGCCGACCTTGAAGCCGAAGAAGGCCGAGCGCAGCGAGGAGAAAACGTCATTCGAATCGAGCCCCCAGGGCGCCAGCGCCAGCAGTACCGCCACCGCGACGAGCACGACCCGGGCGAAGCCCGTGGCGAGCACGGCGATCTGGTTCAGCGAGCGCTTGCGGAGGCCCGTATTCGCCTGCAGCGCGGTCGCGATCTTGGTATCGTCCGAGAGCGAGCCGCCGATGAAGACGTCGGCGCTGGCGATGAGCAGCCAGAGCAGGACGAACAGGCTCGCTGTCCAGATCAGCTGATCGACGAGAAAGGCCGAGAGCGCCACGTAGCCGACGATCGCGCCGAGGCCGACGAGGACCGTCGCCGCCCAGCCGAGCAGGCGCAACGGCCCGCCGATGCTGCTCGACGTCTCGGTGGCGACGTAGGGACCGAAGCAGGCCTCCTCCTTCTCGGCCGTATCAGCGAAGCGGTGCAGGCCGATGGCCAGGAGCAGCGCGGCCGTGACCGCGCCGATGCCGCGGGTGGCGATCGAGATCGAGAGCGCGGCGTAGATGCCGGAATTGAGCGCCTCGGTGGATTTCGACACGGTGATGACCACCGCGATGCTCACCGCGAGAAGCTGGATGCGCCAGGCGGCGGCATCGCTCACCGGCGTCGGCCGCCAGGCCGGCTTGCCGACGGCGAGGAGCGCGTCGCTGAGCGCCTGCACGAAAGCGATGAAGGCCAGCCCGATCAGAATTGCGCTGGCTACCGGCATCAGCCGGGTCGGGAGCAGGTCGGTGGCGTCGAGGGCGTAGTAGACGGCGTAGCTTCCGGCGACGGCCGGCACCGTTCCGAGGAGCAGCACGCGCCAAGCCGCCAGGAGCTTTGCACGTCGGGTCGGATTCGCGACCTTCGGATCGCGCCGGCCGAGCTTGGGCGCGATGTTGCGGCGCCCGAAATACAGCGCGAACGAGATGCCGAAGGCGATGCCGAGGACCAGCAGGTTCCAGAGACTGCCGTTGCGCGCGAACAGCGTGACGATGTCCTCGAGTGCCGCCTGAAGGGAATTCAGATCGCGCGGCAGGTCCGCGCCGATCTTCATCCAGAGATCGGGACTGAACAGCGCCGAAGAGCGCTCGAACAGGCCGCGAGTGAAGGCGGCACGGCGCTTGTTGGTGATCTGGTCGACGATCTGGTCGCTCTGGACGAGCAACGACTTGGCGAGCCGCTGGGTCTCGTCGATCTCGGTTACGGCGTGCTCGCGTTCGACGCGCTCCTTGGCGACGTCCTCGCCCTCCTCAGTGTCCTTTGGCTTCGGCCCGAGTTGGGTCTGACGCTCCCGGGCGGCTTCAAGGCGTGGTTCGAGGGCGGCGATGATCGCGCGGATCCGGTCGGAGACGGCCTCCAGCCCGTCGCGAGCGCGGGTGAGATCGCCGGCGCCGACGTTGCGGCCGGTCACGGCCTTCTCGCGACCGTCGAGGTTGCCCTTGATCTCGTCGAGGCGCTCGCGGACCGTTTTGATGCCCTCCGAGACGGCGGGCTTCGGTGCGGGCTTTGCGACGGGCGAAGGTGGCGCCGTTTGCGGCGTCGCGCCCGGCTGCGGAACGGCCTGCGACTTGTCGCCGCCGGCCTGAGGCACGGGAGCGGTCTTCTGGTCCTGCTGCGGGCTCGGCGCGGCTCCCTGCCCGACCGCTCCCGTCGGCACCGCAAGGGCGGCCGCCGCCAGAACGGCCGAGAAGCACGCGATGCGTGCGGCGCGAAAGGTCGATCGAACCATCGTCGTCCTTGTTCGAGTGCGGGGCGCGCTCGGTGCGAGCGTGCCTCCAGGCCGAATCACTTTGAGGGGCTGCTCCGATCTGCACAGGAGCATGGGGCGGCTCGCGGTCTCCGTCCCCGGCATCGCTCCCTCCGTCGCGGATCAATGGGGCGAAACGGTGCAAGGCGCGCGCGTGGCAGCCCGGCAATCGCGGAACCTGTGCGCCCGCCGTCTCGCCGATACGGCCCACCTTCACAACCCTGTCACGTCGATATTAGACTGAGCAGCAATGGACATGGCCTTGTCGTCTCGCTGCCGGGCAGCGACGACCGTCGTGACGACGTCCGACGCTCTTGCTGCCCACGTGTCATCGGCTGCCCTTTTCGGCAGTCGTCGCTGGCGTTTCCAGTCCACTCCCGTCTCGCACCGACGTTTCAGCAGTCCAGCGGCCAAGCTTCCGAAGGCTTGGCCGTGCGCTTGGGGGTGCCATATTGTGCCGTATCGGAGTATTGGACCGAGCCACGAGGTCAGAGCTCGTGCACGCGATCAGAGAGTTGCGTCTATGACGAGCATCCGAGCCTGCGTCGCCGACCCGAATATCTCTAGGCGTTCCGAACGACCGGACGCCGCGCCCCTTGGTGCCAGGAGGGCCGCATGAACGCGCCCGTCGGCAATCTTCGCACCCTCGTCCTCAATGCCGACATGCAGCCCGTGAGCTGGGCGCCGCTCTCCGTCTGGAACTGGCAGGACGCCCTCGTCGCCGTGCTGCAGGACCGGGTGATCCAGGTGAAGACCTACGACGACATCGAGGTCCACTCCGCCAGCCAGGCGTTCCAGGTGCCCTCGGTCGTCGCCCTTAAGAGCTATCACCGGCGCAAGAAGGTCGCCTTCACGCGCTACCACCTCTTCCTGCGCGACGAGTTCACTTGTCAGTATTGCGGCGAGCGCCTGCCCCCGCAGGAACTGACCTTCGACCACGTCAACCCGCGCTCGAAGGGCGGCGAGTCGGTCTGGTCGAACATCGTTGCGAGCTGCAGCGCCGACAATCTGCGCAAGGGCAACCGCTCGCTCGCGAAGAGCGGCCTGAACCTGCGTCGCCAGCCCTTCGAACCGTCGCCCTACCAGCTCGACGCCATCGCCAGGCGCCTGCCCAAGGCGAAGAACGAACTGCACAACACTTGGCTCGACTTTCTGTACTGGGACAGCCCGCTCGAAACCTGAGGACGGGTGCCGGACGCCCGCGTGCGATCCGGCACCACCCCCGTCCCCGATCCTTGTCATTGACGGCCTTGAAGAACCGTTGGGCGAGGAGACCGCCGTGGCCTGGGCCATCCTGTTCGTTGCCGGCCTGTTCGAGATCGGTTGGGCGATCGGGCTGAAATACGCTGACGGATTCACGAAACTCTGGCCGTCTGTATGGACGCTTGTCAGCATGGTCATCAGCGTCGTGCTGCTGTCGTTCGCGGTTAGGACGCTGCCGATCGGCACCGGTTATGCCGTCTGGACCGGCATCGGCACGGTCGGCACCGCGTTCTCGGAATTGTGCTGTTCGCCGAGCCCGTCACCGCCACGCGCATCGGATGCATCACCCTCGTCGTCGCGGGCATTTTGGGGTTGAAGCTCGCTGAATGATGATCAAAGCGGCGGTAAAACCGTAGCGCCCGACCGCCAAGCGAGGTCGAGGATCAGTCCGCGCGGGTGGGTATCGATTACCGGCGCGACCGGCAGGCCGGCGGCGCTGAGCAGATTCGCTGTCCAGTGGTTGCAGACATTCGCGAACGAGAAGCGGCCGGTGCCGGCATAGAACAGGCTCGGCCCGTAGAGGCCCGGGCCGTCCTCGACCGGCTGCTGCCCGTCCAGGCGAAACGCCGCGTCGAGGCGAGCGAGGAGCCGAGCGAGGCCCGCCGGGGAGACGCGGATCGGCACGATCTCGGCATTCGGGAAGGCGGCGCGCAGGTTGTCTGGCAGTCCGACCACCTGGACCACGCCCGCAGCGCCGCCGGGCGTGAACAGCGCCTTCGCCGCCAGCATCCAATCGACATCCGCCACCGTCGGCGTCGTCCGATAGAAGCGGGCTTCGCCCCAGCCGAATTCGATTTTCTGGTAGTTGCGGAAGCGGGTGGCCACGGCACGGAGCGCTGCGCCCGTGCCCTCCCCCGTCAGCGCCTCGTGCGGCAGCACGACGCCCGAATGCCAGCCGTGGCTGACGAGGTGGATCGTTCGGGAATTGGTGTCCGTGGGTGGGTAGAGGGCCGGGTCACCCGGCTTCGCCGTCAGGACGACAGCGAAGAAGAACACGATGAGCAGGCCGGCCGCTGCGAGGCCGAAGCTGCGCAGCCATCCCATGGCGCTTCGATCCGGTCTTCAGCTCTGATCCGTCAACCGCGCCAGCGCCTCTCGGATCTTTTCGAGTTTCGCGGCCTCGCTGTCGCGACGTTCGCGCTGCTCTTCGATTACGTCCTCCGGGGCACGGGCGACGAAGTCGGCGTTGCCGAGCTTAGAGTCGATCTTGCCAATCTCGGTGACCGTGCGGCCCTCCTCCTTCCGAAGGCGCGCGACCTCGGCGCCGAGATCGACAATCCCTTCTAGAGGAAGAGCGGCGACAGTGCCGCGTACCAAGAGCTGCACCGAGTTCTTCGGCGCTTCCGCCACGAAACGGATCTCCGAGAGGCGGGCGAGACGAAGGAGGGTGTCGTGCCAGTGCCCGACGCGCTCGCGCACGCTCTCATCGACGGCGACGAGCGCCAGCGGAATCTGCGCACCGGCCGGAACGTTGGTCTCCGAGCGGGCCGAGCGGATTTCCGAGACGAGATCGACCACGACGCCGACCTCCGACTCGGCGGAGCTGTCGGCGAGCCCGGACAGATCCGGCCAGGGCGCGAGCGTGAGCAGCCCGCGATCGGCGATGCCCTCCCCCTTGATCGCCCACAGCTCTTCCGTGAGGAACGGCATGAACGGGTGCAGCAGCTTGGCGATCTGGTCGATCAGGAACGCGATGGTCTTCTGCGTCTCGTCCTTCAGCGCGGCGTCAACGCCCTCGCCCTGCAGCACGGGCTTGGCGAGTTCGAGATACCAGTCACAGAAGATGTTCCAGACGAAGCGGTAGGCTGCGGCGGCGGCATCGTTGAATCGGTAGGCGTCGAGCGCCGTACCCACTTCGGTCACCGCGCGGGCAGCCTCGCCGAGCGCCCAACGGTTAAGGACGGCGTTCGCGCTCTCCGGCCGGAAGGCGGGATCGAGGCGGCAGCCGTTCAGTTCGGCGAAGCGCGAGGCGTTCCAGAGCTTCGTCGCGAAGTTGCGGTAGCTCTCGACCTGGTTCGGCCCGAGCTTGATGTCGCGCCCGGGCGCGGCGAGCGCGGCCAGGGTGAAACGCAGGGCATCGGCGCCGTATTGCTCGATCAGGCCGATCGGATCGACGACGTTGCCCTTGGATTTCGACATCTTGGCGCCGGTGGCGTCGCGCACCAGGGCGTGCAGGTACACCGTGTCGAAGGGCACCTTGTCGGTGAGATGCAGGCCCATCATCATCATGCGGGCGACCCAGAAGAACAGGATGTCCTTGCCGGTGACCAGAGTGTTGGTCGGGTAGTAGCGTGCGAGTTCCGGTGTCGTCTCGGGCCAGCCGAGGGTCGAGAACGGCCAGAGCGCCGAGGAGAACCACGTGTCGAGGACGTCCTCGTCACGCCGCAGCGTGACGGGACCGCCACGGGCCGCGTCGGCCTTGGCCTGCGCCTCGGCTTCGCTCATGGCGACGTAGATGCCGCCCTCCTCGTCATACCAGACCGGGATCTGGTGGCCCCACCAGAGCTGGCGCGAGATGCACCACGGCTCGATGTTGGTGAGCCACTGGAAGAAGACCTTTTCGTTGTTCTCGGGGACGAACCGGGTCTGGCCGTCGCGCACGGCCTGAAGCGCGCGCTCGGCCAGCGGCTTGACGTTCACGTACCATTGATCGGTGAGATAGGGCTCGATCACGACGCCGGAGCGGTCGCCATGCGGCACCGCATGGGCGTTCGGCTCGATCTTGAGCAGCAGGCCACGCTCTTCCATCAGCGCGACGACGCGCTTGCGGGCGACGGCGCGGTCGAGGCCGTGCAGTTCGAGCGCCGGCGGCTCCGGCTCGGCACCCTCGAAGAAGGCGTCGTTGCCGACGAGCAGCATCTGCCCCTCCTCGTCGAGCACGTTGATCGGGCGCAAGGAGTGCCGCTTGCCGACCTCGAAGTCGTTGAAATCGTGGGCCGGGGTGATCTTGACTGCACCGGTGCCCTTCTCGGGATCGGAATAGGTGTCGGCGACGATCGGGATCGGCCGACGCACCAGAGGCAGCAGCACCCGCTTTCCGACCAGCGTCGTATAGCGCTCGTCCTCCGGATGCACCGCGACGGCGGTGTCGCCGAGCATGGTTTCGGGCCGCGTCGTGGCGACCGTGATGGTTTCGCCGGTGAGCGCGCCGGCCTCGTCCACGACCGGATAGTCGAAGTACCAGAGGTGCCCCTTGGTCTCGACCTGCAGGACCTCGAGGTCGGAGATCGCGGTCTGGAACTTCGGATCCCAGTTCACGAGGCGCTTGTCGCGGTAGATCAGGCCCTGTGCGTGGAGGTCGACGAAGGTCTTGAGGACGGCCTGCGACAGGCCCTCGTCCATGGTGAAGCGTTCGCGCGACCAGTCGCAGGAGGCACCGAGGCGCTTCAGCTGGCCGACGATGGCCCCGCCCGACTCCGCCTTCCAGGCCCAGACCTTTTCGAGAAAGGCCTCACGGCCGAGCTCGCGCCGGCCCGGCTGCTGGGTTTCCATGAGACGGCGCTCGACCACCATCTGCGTGGCGATGCCGGCGTGATCGGTGCCCGGTTGCCAGAGCACGTCGCGTCCGCGCATGCGCTCGAAGCGACAGAGGATGTCCTGCAGCGTGTTGTTGAGTGCGTGGCCGATATGCAGCGATCCCGTCACGTTCGGCGGCGGGATCACGATGCAATAGGGCTCGGCGCCGGCGCGCTCGGGCCTGCCGGCCCTGAAGGCGCCCTCGGCCTCCCAGGCAGCACCGACGCGCGCTTCGACGGCGGCGGGATCGAAGGTCTTGTCCATCATGAGGCGGTCGGGCCGATCGTGCGGGCGGTCTTTTG
This sequence comes from Methylobacterium sp. WL9, assembly GCF_008040035.1. NCBI lineage: Bacteria > Pseudomonadati > Pseudomonadota > Alphaproteobacteria > Hyphomicrobiales > Methylobacteriaceae > Methylobacterium > Methylobacterium sp. WL9. The sequence goes on along the minus strand of NZ_VRVE01000001.1, from coordinate 62,772 downwards.
AAGATGCCGCCGCTTTCAACCCTTCGCCGCCCTGCCGTCAACCACGGGGCATCGCTCGGCGCCCGAGACCCGGCGTCCGAGCCTCGGTATCCGAAACTTAGCGTCCCCTCGCGACCCGCTCGATCTCCGCGCGAACCAGCCGCTCGACCATCGTCGGCAGGTTGTCGTCGAGCCAGGACTTCAGCATCGGCCGAAGCATGTCCTTGACGAGGTCCTCCAGCGTGCGGGCATTGTTCGTCAGCACGGTGTGGGCGAGCATCGTGAAGTGCTGTCCGACGCTGTCGTCGGTCGTTTTCGAGACGAGACGCTCCACCACCTGCTCTTCGACGGCGGCCTGCAATCGCTCCGGCGCGCTGCTCTGCGGAGGGGGCGGAGGGGCTACCGGGACCGGCTCGGGCTCCGGCGTCGAAAAATCGACCTCGTCGATGTCGAATTCGATCTCGGGCGGATCGAATGCGACGGGCTGTGGGCGCCGCACGGGCTTGGCGACCTGAGCGAGATCGAGCACGTCGTCGAGCCGGGGCTTGGGCGCAGGCGGCGGCGCGGCTTCGGGCTCTGCCTCGGGCGCGTTGTCGTCGGCGATGATGCGACGGATGGAGGCGAGGATGTCCTCCATCGACGGCTCCCCCGCAGAGGAGTCCTTCATCGTATCCGGAAACTTCGGGCTTGCAGCACTCATCCTGACGACGACTCACGCGAGGGGTGCGGAAAAGAATCGGCTATGATGGTTAATATTTTACGCTCATCCCTTGAGGATAAGCCGAACTCTCCGAGTTGCCGAAGAGGATTTTAGCGTCTCGTGCAAGATTCCCGGCCGACGGGATTGCTCCCACTGGTTACGGCAATGCAGTGGGAGTTTCGTCAGATGCACTGTCTCGTCGTCGGCCGATCGATGATTCCCGCTTTAGCGTCCGTCCGGTGTGCTCACCCCGTACCAGAGGTCCTTGACCTGATCGAAATGCTCTTTCGGGCTGTAGGCTGCTACGGGCAAAGAGGTGTAGCGCACGGTCAATCGGCCGATCGTCTGTACGACGTCGTAGGAATTCACCACCCGGTCGCGCTGGGCCAGGATCAGGTTGACGCGCGAGTTCAGGAGTTCCTGCTGTGCGTTCAACACGTCGAGAGTCGTGCGCTGGCCGACGCGGGCCTCCTCGCGGACGCCGTTCAACGCCACCTCGTTCGCCTGGACCTGGGCCTGAGAGGCCAGCACCTGGGCCTTGGCGGCTTCGAGGCGTCCCCAGGCCTGCACGATCAATGAGCGGACCGAGTCGCGGTCGCGCTCGGCGATGAGTCTGGCTTGGCCGACCAACTCCTTGGCCTGACGGATCTGCGAGTACTCGGTACCGCCCTGATAGATCGGAACGGAGATCCGTCCGACGATGGACGCGGTCACGCCGTTGTCGCCCGGCAACTGCTGGTCGTAGCGCTGCTGCACCAAGCCGGAGATGCCGGCCGTCGGGTAGAGCATGCTCTCGGCCACCTTGACCTGCAGTTCCGCCGCGTCGACCGCATGGAACGAAGCAAGGATCTGCGGGTGCTCGCGCAATCCGATATTGACGGCTTCTTCCAAGCTCTTGGGCACGTAGCGGTCGAGCGGCCGGCCCGGAGCCAGCTGGCGCGGTTCGACGCCGATGTTCTGCCGGTAGATGCCGATCGAGGAGCGCAACTGCGACTCGGCCGCACTGACCTGGGAGCGGGCACCAGAGAGACGCGCCTCGGCTTGGGCCACGTCGGTACGGGTCACCTCGCCGACATTGAAGCGATCACGGGTCTGGCGGAGCTGCTCTTCGAGCACCTCGACGTTGTTGCGCTGCAGTTCGAGATTCGCGGTGTCGCGCAGCACGTTCATGTACGATTGCGCAGCGTTGAAAAGCGTCGTCATTTCCGTGAGACGGATGGCCTCCCGGTTGGTCAGCACGTTCGACTCGGCTTGACGAGTCTGGTTGTCGGTTCGGAAGCCGTTGAAAAGCGTCTGGTTGATCGTCAGGGACGCTCCGCCGGGGCGCGTCACGAGCGCGCCGCCATTCGTTGTAGACCCTGACCCAATGCCCGAGCCGAGAAGTCCGCCTCCTCCCGCACGCTGACCGGCCAGGATGCCTTCGAATTGTTGGACGCCGATATCGGCGTCGAGTGACACGGTCGGGCGATAGCCCGCTTGCGCCTGGCTCACGGTCTCATCGACCGAGCGCAGCCGCGCACGCTCCGAATTGAGAGCCGGATTCGCGGCATATGCCCGCGACAACGCGCTCTCCAAGGTCTCGGCTCCGGCGGGTACGGCAGCTACGAGCGCCAGAACTGCAGCGCCCGACAACCTACGCGACCACCGTGCCGCTGGTGTCCTTACACTCACGCTCATCAGCCCTTGCGGTTTCTGAATGAACCGGCGGCCGCGTATTGCAACGCGGCCTCTAACGCGTCGAACACGCGATGCCAGCTTGCCCGCCTCGGAGCGAGCTTAGCCGATACACGGCACCACCGACCAGATTGCGCGGGATGGCAATGTTCGATTGATCGACGGTGCCACATAAAGGCGACACCGCTCCAAGATAGCTGCTGCGCAGGATCAGAAGGTGAAACCGTGTGACGTGGTGAAGTCCCTCAGTGCCGGCAGATTGGCATCGAAGAGCGGACGGGAGCCGAATGCGTCGCCTGCGCGGACGAACAGCGTCACCTTCGCGCTACGGTCCGGGCCAAACAGGCAGACAAGGCGTCCGTCTGTGCGGAGCTGGTCGAGAAGGCCCTGCGGCCGGGTCTCGATGCGGCCCTGAACGAGAATCGCATCATAGGGGCTCTGCGCCGCTGCGCCTTCGCGGAGTGGTCCATGGATGACCTCGGCGGTCTGGCCGAGGCGTTCACGTGCCGCCTGCGCCAGATCTGCCTGGCATTCGAGGGCGACGACGCGTGCGTCGAGTTCGGAGAGGAGTGCGGTGCCGTAACCGTAACCTGCCGCAACGTCGAGGACGCGCGCGCCGGGCCGGATCTTGAGCGCCTGGATCATGCGGGCCAGTACCATCGGAGCGGGCATCGCCCGGCCCCCGCCGTCATCTGCACCGATTCTCAGGGTACGGTCGATGTAAGCGAAATCCTCCGTCCCCGGCTGCACGAATCGCTCGCGCGGCACGGTGGCGAAGGCGTCGAGAACGGCAACGTCGTTCACATCGAAGGTGCGCAGCTGGCAATCGACCATGAGCTGCCGTGCCTGGGCGTGATCGAGCATGAGATGCCGCACCATCTTCGGAAGGCGCCGTCGCAGCCTTGGACGACCCCCTTGGTCGCCCGGCGCTCCAGCAGCGGCCGGGTTGTCGTGGATCGATTCCAAAAACGCAAGATTTTCGCGATAGGGATCGACAGCCGACCGGTTGGCAGAGACGAAAAAGGTGGAGCTTCTGCCCTACCGATCCTCGTCCCTACGGCCCATCGGGCCGACAGTGCGGGCCGCCCGAGATATGGCCGTACTGCTTCACCGGACAGCTTTGTTGCCGGGCGTTGCCTTCGTGTCGCGTTGGCGTGACGGCCGCTGAAAAGCGGCCCATCATCTGCGCCGAGAGTGCCGCAGCCCCGGCTCCGGTAAGCGTAGAAAGCGCGGCGCGCCTCATGCGAAGCTTTGAGCTTGGCATGCCGAGGGTCTGAGTTTGGCGGTGTCGAAAAATTTGATGGAGGCCTCGCCCGGAATCGAACCGGGGTGCAAGGATTTGCAGTCCTCTGCGTAACCACTCCGCCACGAGGCCAACCAGTCCGGGCCGCGCCTAAGGGCGACCATCGTCTCCCGACCGGGCGGCCGATCGGGGGAGGACGGGTCTCTAGCAGAGCCGCAGGCCGATCGGCAACGGTGTTCCTGCAGCGTGATGACAGGTTCGTTCAACTTAATCTTTCCGAGAGGAAGCCGGCTTGGCAGATCGATCCAACGCCGACCACATTCCTGGCGCTCAGCCCCTTGCGTTCTTCGCCGGCGATGGGCTAAGGACCCCGCCGTGACGCGGAAGCGGCGCCGGTGATCCCCGATAGCTCAGTTGGTAGAGCAAGCGACTGTTAATCGCTTTGTCGCAGGTTCGAGTCCTGCTCGGGGAGCCAACCTTTTAAAGTCCTGAAAACCCTCATCTTTCGTGCCGGATCGCTTCTGCGGATCGGGGCGTTGAGCAATGGTGCTTGCTGGGCTGTCGGCCGAAGAAGCGTTTCCGTGGTCTTTGCTTTGAGCGGCTTCGTTCAGGTCGCCGGCATTCGCGCGACGGCTGCGATCCGTGACCGCGGAGGCGGTTGTGCGCCTGCTCCGCACGGAACTCGCGTTTTAGTTCCCAATCCACAGGCCCCTGAAACCTATGCTTGACTCTACCCATTATCGGAGTCGTTATAAGAACAAATAGGGAACATGAATGGCTTCGGCGCAACCCATCACCTTGTCCGCGTTGCGCCGTGCCGTTTCAGCCCTCGAGCCGGGCGAGGTCGTGTGCGCCGCAAATCGGTTTCGGCTGGGCTTGGCCTCGCTCGATGACTGGCTCGGCGGCGGGCTCGCTTACGGTGCGCTGCACGAGGTCTATGCCGAGCGGGTGGCGGATGCCGCAGCGGCGGCAGGTTTCGGGCTTGGCATGGCCGCTCGGGCGGCCGCGGGACGGTCCCTCGTCTGGGCGCGGCAGGATTTCGTCGGGATCGAGACCGGGCAACTCCACGGCGCAGGGCTCGCCGCCTTCGGGCTCGACCCGCAGAGCCTGATTCTGGTGCGCGCGCGCGATCCCACCGCTGCCCTGCGGGCGGTGGCCGAGGCGGCGCGCTGCGCTGCGATCGGTGCGGCCCTCGTCGAGATCTGGGGCGATCCGCGGGTCCTGGACCTCAAGGCGAGCCGGCGGCTGGCACTGGCGGCAGGCGCCTCGGGAGTCACCCTGGTGATGATTCGGCTCCAGGCCGAACCCTGTCCAAGCGCGGCGGCGAGCCGCTGGGGCATCGCGGCGTCGGCCTCGGTGCCGCTGGAGGCGAATGCCCCCGGCCGTCCGGCCTTCGCGGCCTCCCTGCTGCGTCATCGCTCCGGGCTCGGCCAACGCAGCTGGAGGCTGGAGTGGGACCGTGACAGCGCATCCTTCGCACCCGCGTCGCTACCTCGCCCTGTGGTTTCCGTTCCTGTCCATCGACCGGTGGCGGCGGAATCCGGCGTGCTCTGGCGTCGCGCCGGATGAACCCCTCGTGCTCACCCATTCCCTCAAGGGCGCCCTGCGGCTCGCGGCCGTGAGCCGGGAGGCGCTGGCGCTCGGCCTGAGGCCCGGCCTGACCCTCGCCGATGCCCGCGCCCGCATCCCGACCCTTGCGGCGGCCGAGCACGACCCGGCGGCCGACGCGGCCCTGCTCGGCCGCATGGCCGAGGCCTGCGATCGCTGGACGCCCCTCGTCGCCCTCGACTCTATCGACGGCCTTTCCCTGGACGTCACCGGCTGCGCGCATCTCTTCGGCGGCGAAGGCGTCTTGCGGGATCGCATCGTCGTGACCTTCCGCCGAGGCGGCGTCTCGACCCGTGGAACGCTCGCCGGCACGCCCGATGCCGCCCGCGCTCTCGCCCGCTTCAGCCGGGTCCGGCTGGTGGCACCGGGCGAAGAGGAAGCCGCGGTCCGTCCCCTCCCGGTGGCCGCTCTCGACCTTCCGGACACCGACCGTGCAGCGCTTGCACTCGCGGGTCTGAAAAAGATCGCCGACCTCGCCGACCTGCCGAGCCGCCCCCTCGCCGCCCGGTTCGGCGAAGATCTGACCCGGCAGCTGCGGTGCGTGCTCGGTTTCGAAGATCGGCGCATCACGCCGCTGCGGCCGCCGCCGGCCTGCTGCGTCGAGCAGCGATTTCTGGAGCCGATCGCCCATACGGTTGCGATCGAGCGGACCCTGCGCGACCTGATCGCGCGGGCCGCGCTACTGCTCGAAACCGCGGGCCGGGGCGGCCGGGTCTTCGAGGCGAGTTTTTTTCGGACGGACGGCGAGGTCCGGCGCATCGCCGTCGAGACCGGGCGTCCCTCGCGCGATCCGGCCGCGATCCTGCGCCTGCTGCACGAGCGGCTCGACTCCCTCGCCGACCCCCTCGACCCCGGCTACGGCTACGACCTGATCCGCCTTGGCGTGCCGACCACCGAGTCGCTGGCACCGGTCCAGGTGAGTCTCGACGGCGAGACGGTCGGCGACGGCGAGGTCTCCGATCTCGTCGACCGGCTGGTGGCGCGCTTCGGTGCTGCGCGGGTGGTCCGCTTTGTCTCGGTCGACACGCACGACCCGGTGCGTGCCGCGCGGCTGGTCCCGGCCTCGGCCTTCCCTACCCGGCCGGCAGAGTGGCTCATGCCCGAGCCGGGCGAACCGCCCCTGCGTCCCCTCCAGCTCTTCGAGCCGCCACAGCCCATCGAGACGCTGGCCGAGGTGCCGGACGGGCCGCCGATCCGCTTCCGCTGGCGGCACGTCTTACACAAGGTGGTGCGGGCGGAGGGGCCGGAGCGCATCTCCGCCGAGTGGTGGCGTGCGTGCGAACAGCCGACGCGCGACTATTTTCGCGTGGAAGACGCCGACGGCCGCCGCTTCTGGCTGTTTCGCGCCGGCCTCTACGGCAGCGAGACCGACCGGCCGCGCTGGTACCTGCACGGCCTGTTCGCATGATTTCGGGATCGGATGGTCTCGCATCGACCGCCGCGCATCCCCTCTCATCGCGTGCGGGGAGAGGGGATGCACGGCGTGATCGATCGCGGCCGGCATGATCGAGCAGGACAATGCCGAGCCGCCTCTACCACCGGCCTATGCGGAGCTCGTTGCGGCGACGAATTTTTCGTTCCTGCGCGGGGCCTCGCAGCCGCAGGACATGGTGCTGACTGCGCTGCTGCTCGACCAGTCCGGCATCGGCATCGCCGACCGCAACACCCTGGCCGGGGTGGTGCGCGCGCATCGCGCCCTGAAGGAACTGCGCGCGGAAGGGATTCCGCTCCCCGAAAAGCTGCGCGACGGTTCAGGGCCCGGCGAGTTTGTGTTCGTCGAGCATCCGCTGGCGCCCGACACGATCGTCTCGCAGGAGGCGATCAAGCGGCAGGCCGCGGCGTTCAGGCTCGCGGTCGGCGCGCACCTCGTCTTCGCAGACGGGGCGCCGGACGTCGTCGTGTATCCCACAGACCGCGCGAGTTGGGGTCGCCTCTGCCGGCTGCTCACCCGCGGCAATCGCCGGGCCGCGAAGGGCCAGTGCATCCTGCATCTCGACGATCTCCTGGCCGATACGGCCGGGCTGTTGCTGATCGTCATACCCTCACGCCGGGCGGATGGTCTCGCCGCAGCGCTCGGGCGGATCACGGAGGCTGCGCCGGGCGCGGTCTGGCTCGGCGTCGCCATGCACCGGCGCGGCGACGACCTACGCCGGCTCGCCCGTCTCCGGCTGCTGTCGCGGGAGACGGGTGTCCCGCTGCTCGCAGTCAACGACGCGCTCTACGACATGCCGGCCGCGCGCGACCTGCAGGACGTGCTCACCTGCATTCGCGAGGGCGTGACCGTCGAGACCGCCGGGCGTCGGCTCGAGGCCAATGCCGAGCGGCATCTCAAAACCCCGGGGGAGATGGCGCGGCTGTTTCAGGACGCGCCGGACGCGATCGCGGCGACGCAGGACGTGCTCGACCGCATCGATTTCTCGCTGTCCGAACTGGAATACGATTATCCCGACGAGACCGTGCCGCCGGGCTGGACTCCGCAGGGCTGGCTCGAATCGCAGACCTGGCGCTGCGCCGCGGTCCGCTACCTCGACGGCATCCCCGAGAAGGTCGGAATGGCATTGCGCGAAGAGCTCGGCCTCATCGCCAAGCTCGACTACGCCCGCTACTTCCTGACGATCCTCGACATCGTGCGGGTCGCCGAGGACAAGGGAATCCTCTGCCAGGGGCGCGGCTCGGCGGCGAACTCCGCGGTCTGCTTCGTCCTCGGCATCACCTCCGTCGACCCGGCCGAGAACGAGCTTCTCTTCGCCCGCTTCATCTCGGAGGAGCGCCGCGAGCCGCCCGACATCGACGTCGATTTCGAGCATGAGCGCCGCGAAGAGATCATCCAGCACATCTATGCGCGCTACGGGCGCCACCGCGCCGGCATCGCCGCAACGGTGATCCGCTACCGGCCTCGCAGTGCCATGCGCGAGGTCGGCAAGGCCTTGGGCCTGACCGAGGACGTTACCGCCCGTCTGTCCTCGACCCAGTGGGGCAGCTGGGGCAGCCACATCCGCGACGACCATATTCGCCAGACCGGGCTCGATCCGGAAAACCCGTCGATCCGCCGTGCCGTCGCCCTCGCGCGACGGCTGCTCGGGTTTCCGCGCCACCTGTCGCAGCATGTCGGCGGCTTCGTGCTGACTCGGGGACGGCTCGACGAGACCGTGCCGGTCGGCAATGCGGCCATGGCCGACCGCACCTTCATCGAGTGGGACAAGGACGACATCGACGAACTCGGCCTGATGAAGGTCGACGTGCTCGCCCTCGGGATGCTGACCTGCATCCGCAAGGCGTTCGATCTCTTGCGGGAGCACGAGGGCCTCGATCTCGGCCTCGCCGATATCCAGAAGGACGACCCGGCGACCTACGCGATGCTGCGGCGGGCGGATTCGCTCGGCGTCTTCCAGGTCGAGAGCCGCGCGCAGATGAACATGCTGCCGCGCCTCAAGCCTGAAAAATTCTACGACCTCGTGATCCAGGTCGCGATCGTCCGGCCCGGGCCGATTCAGGGCGACATGGTGCACCCCTACTTGCGCCGCCGCGCCGGCCTGGAGCCGGTGACCTATCCGTCACCGGCTTTCGGACAGGGCGATCCCGACGAACTCTATCAGGTGCTCAACCGGACCAAGGGCGTTCCGCTGTTCCAGGAGCAGGCGATGCGGCTCGCCATGGTCGCGGCGACGTTTTCGGATGTCGAGGCCAACCAGCTGCGCCGGGCCATGGCGACCTTCCGCAATGTCGGCACGATCGGCGGCTTCGAAAAGCTGATGGTCGAGCGCATGGTGGCGCGGGGCTACGAGCGCGCCTTCGCGCAGCGCTGCTTCGAGCAGATCAAGGGGTTCGGCTCCTACGGCTTTCCCGAAAGCCACGCCGCCTCCTTCGCCAAGCTCGTCTACGTCTCGTCCTGGATCAAATGCCACCACCCGGCGGTGTTCGCCTGCGCGCTCTTGAATTCGCAGCCGATGGGCTTCTACGCGCCGGCGCAAATCGTGCGGGACGCTCAGGAGCACGGCGTCGCGGTGCGCCCGGTCGACGTCAACCACAGCGCCCGCGACAACACCTTGGAACGGGATGATCGCGGCTCGCTCGCCCTGCGCATCGGCTTCCGGCAGGTCGGCGGGATCGGCGAGGCGGAGGGCAACCGGCTCGTCGCCGCGCGCGGGCGCGGTTTTTCGGACGTCGAGGATCTGGCGGCGCGTACGCGCCTCTCGGGACGGGCGCTGCGGCTGCTCGCCGAGGCGGATGCGTTCCGCTCCCTCGGTCTCGAACGACGGGCCGCCCTCTGGGCCGTACGCCGCCTGCCGGACGACGCGCCGCTGCCGCTCTTCGCTGCCGCCGATGCGCGCGAACTCGGCCCCGAACCGGCGGTGGTTCTGCCGGAGATGAGCTTCGGCGCCCATGTGGCGGCCGATTACCAGTCGACGCGCCTTTCGCTGAAGGGCCATCCGCTGCAGATCCTGCGGCCGCTCTTCGACGCAGAGCAAGTCGTGACCTGCGCAGAACTCGCCGCCCTGCCCGATGCCAGCTACGTCAGGAACGCCGGGGTGGTGCTGGTGCGCCAGCGCCCCGGGGCGGGCAACGCCATCTTCATCACGCTGGAGGACGAGACCGGCGTCACCAACGTCATCCTGTGGGCGGGCACCTTCGAGCGCTTCCGGCGCGCGATCATGTCTGCGCGGCTGCTGCTGGTGGAGGGGCGGGTGCAGAAGAGCCCGGAGGGCGTGGCGCATCTGATGGCCGAGCGGCTCTACGACCGCAGCGGCGAGCTCAAGCGCCTGTCGGAGGACCGCGACGTGACCATCGCCCTGAGCCGGGCCGACGAGTTCACCCATCCCCAACAGCCGCGCGGGCCGCATGGGCATCCACGCAACGTCCGCATCCTGCCGAAGTCGCGGGACTTTCACTGAGTGGAAGCCCGTCGCCAAAAGAAAAAGCCCCGGAATCCGGGGCTCTTCTCGCGACCGTGTGGGCTGGGGGCTCAGACGGCGATGCGCTCTTCAACCTCGTTGGGCTCGCGCAGCACGTATCCGCGGCCCCACACGGTCTCGATGTAGTTCTTGCCCTGGCTGGCATTCGCAAGCTTCTTGCGCAGCTTACAGATGAACACGTCGATGATCTTGAGTTCGGGCTCGTCCATGCCGCCGTAGAGATGATTGAGGAACATCTCCTTGGTGAGGGTCGTGCCCTTCCGGAGCGAGAGCAGCTCCAGCATCTGGTACTCCTTGCCGGTGAGGTGCACGCGGCTGCCGGAGACTTCGACCGTCTTCTGGTCGAGGTTGACGATGAGATCGCCCGTGGTGATGACCGATTGGGCGTGACCCTTGGACCGGCGCACGATGGCGTGGATGCGTGCGACCAGCTCGTCCTTGTGGAAGGGCTTGGTGAGATAGTCGTCGGCGCCGAAGCCGAGGCCCTTCACCTTGTCTTCGATGCCGGCCATGCCCGACAGGATCAGGATCGGCGTCTTGACCTTCGCCACCCGCAGGTTCCGCAGAACCTCGTAGCCCGACATGTCGGGCAGGTTCAGGTCGAGCAAGATGATGTCGTAGTCGTAGAGCTTGCCGAGGTCGACGCCCTCTTCTCCGAGGTCCGTCGTATAAGTATTGAAATTCTCGGACTTGAGCATCAATTCGATGCTCTGCGCCGTGGCGCCATCGTCCTCGATAAGAAGTACGCGCATCGTCGGTCCCCAGCCCGGCCGGCCGTCTAAGGCGGGCGGGCATGCGCCCGCCGCTCGCCCGCCGACGGCCTCGGCGGACGCTGCTTCGTTCCTGTTTCGAAACGCTAACGATTAACCGTTAACAAAACCCGAATCCCGGTTGCAAGCACACTCTTTATGAAGGTCTTTCCAGTTTACCCGAGTCGTTGCCGATCCGTTCCCGTCCGACAGCGATTCGGGGCTGCACGAGCCTCCGAGCCTTCCTGCTAACCCCTTCCCCGAAAACGATTGATGCCCTGCGTGGCCTCTTAGACACGCTGAAGCGCCACTCGTTAACGAAGCGATGCCCGTAGTGTTAATGAGGGAGGTAAACGAACCGTTGAGGTTGAGCGAATGAGTGAGGATCGCCGTGGAACGGTCACTCCGCGAACCGGCCCGAATCTGGCGGCTGCGATCGACGCGCTCGCGGACGTCGAGACGCTGGAAGTCTACGGCCGCGTCACCGCGATTCGCGGACTCCTCGTGGAGGTGGCCGGGCCGATCGCCGCCATGCGGCTTGGTGGCCGGATCGACATCGCCGTCGGTTCCGCCGGCGCGGCGGCGGTGCCTTGCGAGATCATCGGCTTCCAGGGCGACCGCGCGCTCGCCATGCCGTTCGGTTCCCTCGACGGCGTACGCCGCGGCTGCCCGGCCTATGTGCGCGAAGACTCCGCCGGGGCGATCCGCCCGACGCAGGCCTGGCTCGGCCGCACGGTCGACGCGCTCGGCCGGCCGATCGATGGGCTCGGGCCGCTTCCTCAGGGGCCGGTGGCCTATCCGCTGCGGGCCGATCCGCCGCCGGCTCATGCCAGGCGCCGGGTCGGCCCGCCGCTCGATCTCGGGGTCCGCTGCATCAACACCTTCCTGACCATGTGCTCGGGCCAGCGGATGGGCATCTTCGCGGGTTCCGGCGTCGGCAAGTCGGTGCTGCTCTCGATGCTGGCCCGTTACACCGCGGCCGACGTCGCGGTGATCGGCCTCGTCGGCGAGCGCGGCCGCGAGGTGCAGGAGTTCCTGCAGGAGGATCTCGGCCCGGCCGGCCTCGCCCGGTCCGTCGTGGTGGTGGCGACATCGGACGAGCCGGTGCTGATGCGCCGCAACGCCGCCTATCTCGCCCTCACCCTCTCGGAGTATTTTCGCGATCAGAACGCGCAGGTGCTGTGCATGATCGACTCGATCACGCGCTTCGCCATGGCCCAGCGCGACATCGGCTTGGCCGGCGGCGAGCCGCCCACCGCCAAGGGCTACACCCCCACCGTCTTTTCGGAGCTGCCGCGCCTGCTCGAACGGGCCGGTCCCGGCACCGGCGAGGGCTCGATCTCGGGGCTGTTCACCGTGCTCGTCGAGGGCGACGACCACAACGAGCCGGTAGCGGACGCGGTGCGCGGCATCCTCGACGGCCACATCGTCATGGAGCGGCGCATCGCCGAGCGCGGGCGCTATCCGGCGATCAACGTGCTGCGCTCGGTCTCCCGCACCATGCCGCGGGCCTGCGATCCGGCCTTCCTGCCGACCATGCGGCGGGCCCGCGCGCTGCTGGCCACATACGCCGACATGGAGGAGCTGATCCGGCTCGGCGCCTACCGGGCAGGCTCTTCGCCGGAGGTGGATGAGGCCGTCGCGCTCATGCCGGATCTTGAGGCTTTTCTGGGGCAAAGTAAGGAAGAAGCAACCTCCATCGGCGAGGGTTACGCACGGTTGGCCACGATCGTCGGTACCGGCTGAAAGGCCGAGTGCGAGAGCGGCCCGTAGCCCGCGTTGCGTTGAGATGGATGGCTCGAGATGAAATCGCGTGACACGCTGATCCGGCTGCGCCGGTTCCAGGTCGACGAGAAGCGTCGCCGGGTCGCCCAGATCGAGATGATGATGGCCGACTTCAACCGCATGGTTGTCGAGCTCGACCGCGAGGTCGCCCATGAGGAGGCCCGCGCCGGGATCACGGACATCGCGCATTTCGCCTATCCGACCTATGCCCGCGCCGCCGCCAACCGTCGCGACAACATGCGCCAGTCGGCTCTGGCGCTGGAAGGCCAGCTGGCCGAGGCCAAGGCCGAACTCGGCGAGGCCTTCGAGGAACTGAAGAAGGTCGAGATCCTCGAGGATCGCGAGCGCTCCGCCGAACGTGCCGCCGCCGGCGTGCGCGAGCAGGCCGAGATGGACGCCATCGGTCTCAGCCGCGCCCGCGCCTGAGCCGGCCTTCACGCTGCGGATCACGTCCGCGGCACGACAATGTCATGATCCCGGTGCAAGGGTGCGCGCATCACGAGACCTGACCGGTCCCGCTTGCGATGCACGGCACCGTGGCGCATCAGGACCCGGTCCCCAAGCTGCGGCCGGTTCTGCATGAAGAAGATCAGTGAATTCCTCTGGCCGCTCATCGGTCTCGGGGCCGTCGTCGTCTCCTGCTACCTGCTCTACGGCCAGCTCAAGACCCTGTCCTGGGTCCAGCTTCAGGCGGCCTTCGCGGCGATCCCGCTGCATCATTTCCTGCTCGCCGCCGTTTCCACCCTCGTCGCCTACGCCGCGCTCGCCTGGTACGACCGGATCGCGCTGCTGCATCTCGGCGTGCGCCATATCGGCTGGGTCTTCGTTTCGCTCTGCTCGTTCACGACCTACGCGCTGTCGCACAATATCGGCGCGTCGGTGTTTTCGGGCGCGCTCGTGCGCTACCGGGCCTACACCGCCAAAGGGCTCTCGGCCGCGCAGGTCGCGGTGCTGGTGGCGCTCTGCTCCTTCACCTTCGGGCTCGGCACCCTGCTGCTCGGCGGCTTCTGCCTCGTCTACGATCCGCACCTGCTGGCGCGCCTCGACACGCTGCTCCCGAGCCTGCTGACCAACCCGACCACGGCCCGCATCGTCGGCTTCGCCATGCTCGGCTTCGTGGCGCTCTACGTTCTCGGCTCGGTGCTGCACTTCAAGCCGCTGACGATCCGCTCCTTCAAGGTCGAGTATCCGCGCCCCGGCATCATGCTGCGGCAGCTCATCGCCGCGCCGATGGAGTTGCTGGGTGCGGCCGGCATCATCTACTTCGCCCTGCCCGACAGCCTGAACCCGGGCTTCATCCCGGTTCTGGCGATCTTCCTGGCCTCGTTCTCGGTGGCACTGGCCTCGCATGCGCCGGGCGGCCTCGGCGTGTTCGAGCTCGTCTTCCTCGCCGCCATGCAGATCAACGCCGACGACCAGAAGGCCTCGGTGGTCGCTGCCGTGCTGATTTTCCGGCTGTTCTACCTGCTGCTGCCCTTCGCCGTGGCGATCGTCGTGGTGCTGATGTTCGAGCGCTCTCGTCTCGCCGGGGCGCTCTCGTCGCGCAAAGGCGATGCCGACGTACCGGAGCCGCCCCTCGTCGCACCGGGCCTCAAGCCGCAGACGATCGAGCGCAGGCTGGAGAACAAGGCGTTCTGATCGAGCCGGTGGGGCACCGGATCTCTCGTCGAACCTCGCTCCGCCGCACGATGTCTTAACCCTAATCGCGCACGGTCACGCTCACGGCATCGAGCGTGCGTGAGGGGGTTATCGTGCGTCTGGCAACGGTCTTGGTGCTGTCGCTCGCGGGGCTTCCCGCACTCGCCCAATCCGACCCGCCGGTGCGCGGCGTCGTCCGCGCCGTGCGCGATGCCAGCATCGCCACCGATCTCAACGCGCGCATCGTCAAGCTGCCGTTTCGCGAGGGCGAATCGTTCAAGGCCGGCGACACGCTCGTCGCTTTCGACTGCGACCGGACCGAGGCCGAGTTCCGCGCGGCCGAGGCCGAGGACACGGTCAACCGCATCGCCCTCGACAACGCCCAGCAGCTCGACCGCCGCCACGCCATCGGCCGCATCGAGGTCCAGGCCTCCAAGGCGAAATGGGACAAGGCCCATGCCGCGGCCGACGCCCTGCGCTTTCGCGTCCGCGACTGCCGGATCGTCGCGCCGTTCTCCGGCCGCGTCGCCGAACTCCGGGCGCGCGAGCACGAGATGCCCACCGCCGGCCAGCCGCTGCTGCGGATCGTCGACGCGGCGTCCGTCGAGATCGACCTGATCGTGCCGTCGGCCTGGCTCGTCTGGCTGAAGGTCGCGACGCCGTTGCAGGTGAAGGTCGACGAGACCGGCCGGACCTACGCGGCCAAGGTGATCCGCACCGCCGCAGCCGTCGATCCCGTCTCGCAGACCATCAAGATCACCGCCGGCTTCGCCCCCGGCGACACCTCCGCCGTGCTGCCCGGCATGAGCCTCGACGCGACGTTCGAACGTCCGGGCTCCTAGTGTTCGCCCCCTGCTGCTCCGAGGGTTCCAGTACCCTCCGCCGTCATTCCGGGGCCGCGCAGCGGAACCCGGAACCCACGACTGGGCACAGCGTGTCGATTGGGTTCCGGGTTCTCGCCTCCGGCGAGCCCCGGAATGACCGCAGGGGATTGCAAGCCCATCCGCAGGGCCGTGACGAAACGCGAGGGCGGTTGTCGTAATGCCCGCAGGACAACTGAAAACCGACCCTCCGCGTCGCCGCCTCCTCGTCGACCCGACCGGGGAGACGTCGGTGCGAATGCCGATGCCGGTGCCCGTCGACGATGCAGGCGCCGGCCTGCGCCAGCTGCTGGGCATCGAGGCGGCCTTCCGGCA
The DNA here is from genome assembly GCF_008040035.1 of Methylobacterium sp. WL9. Taxonomy (NCBI): domain Bacteria; kingdom Pseudomonadati; phylum Pseudomonadota; class Alphaproteobacteria; order Hyphomicrobiales; family Methylobacteriaceae; genus Methylobacterium; species Methylobacterium sp. WL9. The sequence continues at coordinate 47,287 of NZ_VRVE01000001.1, read as the reverse complement.
GGCGCCGGACCGCGACGCGCTGAGCCTCGCCATCGTCAACGAGAGCGTCAAGCTCGTCCGCGCCCGCCAGGGCTTTCTGTTGAAGAAGGACCGCATCGGCGGCCTGATCGTCGAGCGCGTCTCCGGCACGGTGCAGGTCGAGCGCAACGCGCCGCTGATCGCCTTCGTCGAGGCGGCCGTCGCCGCGATTCCCGAGTCCGAGCGCAGTGCGCCTCGATCTCTCGACCTCGCGGCCCAGGACGGAGAAGAAGCGAAAAACTATCCCTTCGGCCACGGTCTCTGGATGCCGCTGCGCGACCGCGCCGGCGCGGTGATCGGCGGTCTGCTGTTCGCGCGCGAGCTTGCCTTCGACGCAGCCGATACGGCACTCGCCGCACGCCTCGCCGAGACCGGCGCCCATGCAATGCTGGCGCTGCGCCCTCCTCTGCTGCCGCGCTTGTCCGGCGATCTGCGCAAGCCCGCGCTCGCAGTGGCGGGCGTCGCCCTGCTGGTTTTGTGCCTGCCCGTCTCGATGACCGTGCTGGCGCCGGCCACCGTCACGGCCGAAAAGCCCTTCGTCGTCGCCGCGCCGATCGAGGGCATCGTCGAGGAGATCGCGGTGGCGCCGAACGCAGCCGTCGCGGTCGGCGACGTCGTGCTGCGCTACGTCGACACCGCCCAGCGTAACGCGCTCTCGGTCGCCGAGCGCGAGGTCCAGGTCGCCGATGCCCGGCTGCGGCAGGTCACGCAGGGCGCCTACAGCGACGAGCGCGCCCGGCGGGACGTCGGCCAGGCCCGGGCGGAACTCGCCCTGAAGGCCGCCGAGCGCGATTTCGCCCGCGACACCTTCGCCAAGACCCAGGTGCGCGCCGAGCGCGCCGGAGTCGCGGTCTATGCCGACCGCAAGGAATGGTACGGCAAGCCCGTCGGCGCCGGCCAGCGCATCCTCGAGATCGCCGACCCGAAGACGGTGGAAGTCCGCATCGACCTGCCGGTGTCGGATGCGATCGCCCTCGCTCCCGACGCGCGCGTCCGCCTCTTCCTCGATACCGATCCGCTCAGCGCCCGCGAAGCCCGCGTCGAGCGGGTCACGCCCGTCTCTCGCCTGACCGATGCCGGCGTGCTCGCCCACCGCGTCACCGCCCGGCTCGACCCGTCGGCAGCTGCGCCGCGGCTCGGGGCGCATGGCACGGCGCAGCTCTACGGTGCGACCGTGCCCTTCGGCTTCTACCTGCTGCGCAAGCCGCTGACGTTCCTTCGGCAGAAGATCGGGCTGTGAGCGGCGCCCCAAGCCCTGCCCCCGGCGAGCCTCCGCTTACTGCGCTCCGCGAAGACCTCCGGATCGAGCGCGGCGGCGTGCCCGGCGGCGGCGGGCCGGCGCCCTGGCTACTCTATGATCCGCTGGCGCACCGCTATTTCGAGATCGACGCGACCGGCCTCGCCCTTCTCAAGGCATGGCGAGAGGGCATCACGCTGGCCGAACTCGCCGAGGCCGCCGGCAGCACCCTCGGGCGCGCGGTCACGCAGGCCGAAGTCGCGAGTTTCCGGGGCTTTTGCGAGACCAGCGGCCTCGTCGCCCATCGCGGCGGCTGGCAGGGGCTGGCCCGTCAGGTGGCGGCGCGCAAGCACGGGCTCGGCGCGTGGCTGCTGCACAACTACCTGTTCATCCGCATTCCCCTCGTGCGGCCGCAGGCGTTTTTGGACCGCACCCTGCCGCTGGCGCGCCGGCTGGCCGACCGCCGCAGCCTGATCGCCATCGCGATTGCCGGGCTCGTCGGCCTCTACCTCGCCGCGCAGCAATGGGACGCGTTCTGCGCGACCTTCCTGCAGTTCCTCACGCCCGAAGGCATCGCCGGCTACATGCTGGCGCTGGTGGCGGTAAAGCTGCTGCACGAACTCGGCCACGCCTATGTCGCAACCCATCACGGCTGCCGCGTGCCGAGCATGGGCGTGGCATTCATGGTGCTGATGCCGGTGCTCTACACCGACACCACCGACGCTTGGCGGGTGCACGACCGCCGCAAGCGCGTCGCCATCGACGCAGCCGGAGTCGCCGTGGAACTCGCCGTAGCGGCCATCGCGACGCTCGCCTGGTCGTTCCTGCCGGAGGGCACGCCGCGCTCCATCGCCTTCTTCCTGGCCACCACAAGCTGGGTGATGAGCGTCGCGATCAACCTCAGCCCGCTGATGCGCTTCGACGGCTACTACATCGCCGCCGATCTGTTCGGGGTGTCGAACCTGCAGCCCCGCGCCTTCGCCCTGACGACCTGGGCCCTGCGCGAGACGCTGTTCGTGCTGGGCGACCCCTGCCCCGAGGCCTGGAGCCCGCGTCGGCGCACGGCTTTGATCGCCTACGGCGTCGCGGTCTGGATCTACCGGCTGGTGCTGTTCACCGGCATCGCCGTGATGGTCTACACCATGGCCTTCAAGATCCTGGGCCTGCTGCTCTTCGCCGTCGAGATCGGCGTTTTCGTGGTTCGCCCGATCTTTCGCGAGACGCTGTTCTGGTGGCAGAACCGTGGGCGGATCGCGCCGGGCGGGCGGGCCCGCCTCACCGGGGCGGCGCTCGCCGGCCTGCTGGTGCTGCTGTTCCTGCCGCTGTCGGGCCGCGTCGAGATTCCCGCCATCGCCGAACCCGAGCGCACCGAGCGCCTCACCGCCGTGGCGCCGGCGCGGGTCGAGTCCGTCGAGGTCGAGCCGGGCGCAGCGGTCAGCGCCGGGCAGATCCTGATGCGGCTGAGTTCGCCCCGCCTCGACCACGAACTCACCACCGCACGAATCCGTCTCGCCCTCGTCGAGTCCAAGCAGGACCGCCGCCCCGCCGACGCGCAGGACCGGGCCGGCGGCCTCGTCCTCGACGGCGAGCAGGGCGCGCGCCGCGAGGCCCTGCAGGGCCTGCAGCGGCGCCACGACGAACTCGTCATCCGCGCGCCCTTCGACGGCATCGTCGCCGAGATCGAGCCCGACCTGCAGCCCGGCCGCTGGGTCGGCAAGGGCGAGGAGCTCGGCACACTGGTCTCGAACGGACGTCGGCAGGTGCGCGGTCTCGTGCCGGAGGACGCCATGGCGCGGCTCTATGCCGGCGCCACCGGCCTCTTCGTGCCCGACGATCTCACGACCGGCTCGATCCCGGTCGCCGTCAGCGCCGTCTCGAATGCGGCGGTCGCCACCGTCGAGATTCCCGCGCTCGCCTCGCATCTCGGCGGGCCGGTGGCCGTGCGCGAGGAGAAGGGTGTCGGGCCGGTGCCGGTCGAGGCGCACTACGCCGTCGTGCTCAACCGGCCCGACGACGAGCTTCGCCTGTCCGGCACGCCCGCCGTGGTGCGCGGCGTCGTCGCCGTCTCGGGCCATCGCGAGAGCATCGCTGCCCATGCGCTTCGCCGCGTCGTCGCCGTTCTCGTGCGCGAGAGCGGGTTCTGATCGCCGCGCGACCGGCCGCCCGACCCATCCTTCCTTAACCATGCCGGCCTAGCCTCGCCCGACAGGAATGCCCGGCGTGTTCCCGACGGACGATGGGCTGAGATCGATGTTCGAACGCTTCCGCAGCAGGTTGCGAAACGGATCGGATGCGCAGGCTCGGCACACGACGATGCCGCCCCCGGCGATCCGTGCGCTCGAGCCGCGCTTCGTCTTCGATGGTGCCGCCGCGCCGGCCGCCGCCCAGGCTCAGTCGGATGCCGCCACGCAATCGCATGGCGACCAAGTCGACACCTCCCATGCCGAACCCGCCGACAGACAAACGACTGCCCCCGCCGCAGCGGCGCCTGTCCAAGAGACCGCCTCCGCCAACGGCCGCTACGAGATCGTGGTGATCGACAAGGGCGTGGCCGATCTGGCGACCCTGCTCGCCGGCGTACCGGCCGCAGCCGAGGTCGTCCTGATCGACTCCGCCAGGGACGGCTTCGACCAGCTCGCCAGCGCCCTGAAAGGGCGCAGCGGCATCGACGCGATTCACATCCTCTCACACGGCACGGCCGGCGACCTGCGCCTCGGCACGGGCGACCTGACGGCCGCGTCGATCCAGGGGCGCTACGCCGCCGACCTCGCGATCATCGGCCGGGCGCTCAGCACCACGGGCGACCTCCTGATCTACGGCTGCGACTTCGCCGCGGGCGAGACCGGAGCCCGTGCCGCTGCGCTCCTGGCCCAGGCCACCGGCGCCGACGTCGCCGCCTCGAACGACGCCACCGGCGATACCGCGCGCGGCGGCGACTGGAACCTCGAAGTCCAAGACGGCGCCATCGAGACCGGCGTGATCGTCGATGCCACCGCGCAGGCCGCCTGGCACCATCTGCTGGCGCCGGCCCTGATCCACGTGACTGGTGATCCGACGGTGAAGGATGGAAGCGGAGGCACCATCGCCTTGAACGGCGGCAGCTTCGACGTGAACAACGCCGTGATCGGCGCGACGGCGTTCTGGGCGAATGCCGGCACTGCCGACGGTATCGCGGTCAGCCTGCGGGCGACCGTCGTCGCCATCGGGCAGGCCGACGACGCCGTGTCGTTCTCGACGTCCGCGGCCGGCGGCGATGCCACCATCCTGGTCCGGACGCAGAACAACGGCAATCCGGCGAACAATCAGGCGGGCTCCATCAGCATCCGCTGGGATCTCGTCCGCGCGTCCGATGGAACGACACCGGTGACGACCGATGTCGACTTCCAGATCGGTGACATCGATGGTGTCGGCGGCCAGCCCTACACGCGGGAGACGGTGACGCCCTCGCAGTTCGGCCTGACCTCCTACACCATCGCAGCGACCACGGACCTCGTCATCGACACGAGCGACGATCGCGTCCGCGTCTCGGGTACGCAGGATGAGCAGGCCTCACCGCCGGACTCCGTTTCCATAGTGCGCTTCGACTGGTCGAACGTGTCCTCGTGGAAGGTCACCTACGACCTCGCCCCCAATGGCGTCACCGGTCAGGCCGCCTTCCTGAACGACGGCGACGACGGCCTGAAAATCACCAGCCCCATCACCTACACGATCCCCAAGGTCGACCTCGACGCCGACGATTCGAGCGGTGCCACCGGCACCGACTACAGGACGACCTTTACGGAGAAGGGAAATGCCGTCGCGATCGTCGACACCGATCCGCTCGTCACGAACACCGCCCCCATGGTTTCGAGCGCAACGGTCACCCTAACGAACGCGCAGGCGGGCGATCGGCTGAACGTCGGCGCGCTGCCGAACGGGATCACCGCCACGCCGTCCACGGGTTCGGGCACGATCACGGTGACGCTGTCGGGTGACGCCGATCCCGCCACCTACCAGGCCGCCCTTCGGGCGATCAGCTTCGAGAACACCAGCGGCGATCCGAGCACGATCGATCGGGTCGTCAAGACAAACGTGACGAGCAACACCATTCAGGGCACGTCCGCGACCACGACCGTCTCGGTCGTCGCCGTCGACGATGCGCCCGTGCTCGATCTCGATGCCTCCGGACCGGGCACGGGCCATACCGCGAGCTATACGGAGAACGGCACGGGCGTCGCCATCGTCGACACGGACGTTTCGGTCACGGACGTCGACAGCACCAACATGGCATCGGCCAGGGCGGTGATCACGAATGGGCGTCCCGGCGACTGGCTGAGCGTTGCCGGCAGCCTGCCGTCGAACATCGGCTGGACCTTCGACACCGCGACCTACACGTTGGCCCTGACCGGCAGCGCGACGAAGGCGGACTATCAGACGGCGCTCCAGCAGATCCGGTTCCTGTCGGACAGCGACGACCCGACCTCCGCGAGCCGCAGCATCGCAGTTACCGTGAACGACGGCACAGTCGCTTCCGTCGCTGCCACGACGACGGTGATCGTGACTGCGGTGAACGACGCGCCCGTCAATGGCGTGCCGGCCGGCCAGAGCGTGAACGAGGACACGGACCTCGTGTTCTCGGCGGCCAACGCCAATCGGATCACGGTGTCGGACGCGGATGCCGACGGCGGCAGTCTGACCACGACGTTGAGCGTCGTCCACGGCATTCTCACCGTCGGAAGTGCGGCCAACGTCGTGGTGTCGGGGACCGGGACCAGCACGCTCACGCTCACCGGCACAGTCGCCGACATCAACGCGGCCTTGGAGGGCACTACCTATCGCGGGATGGCCAACTACAACGGCGCGGATACGCTGACGATCACCACGGACGACAAGGGCAATACCGGCACAGGCGGCGCCAAGAGCGACACCGATACGATCGCCCTGACGGTCGTTCCGGTCGCCGATCCTCCGCGGCACACGGCGCCGGTCGGCACCCAGTCGGCGACGGAGGACACGACGCTGGTGTTCTCGTCCACCAACGGCAACGCGGTCTCGGTCACCGATGTCGACGGCAGCGGCTTGACGGTGACGCTGTCGACCACGCAGGGCCGGCTGACGCTGTCACAGCTGACCGGCCTGACCTTCACGGCGGGCGACGGCACCGGCGACGCGGCCATGACGTTCTCGGGCTCGCAAGCCGACATCAACGCGGCGCTCGAAGGGCTCAAGTTCGACCCGTCCGCCGACTACAACGGCTCGGCCGATATCGCGCTCGTCATGCGTGGACCGACCCGGACAGCCGACAATTTCACCAATGGCGGCTTCGAGACCCCGGTTATCGCCGGGGAGACTTTCCAGATCATTCCCGATTCGACGGTACCCGGCTGGAAAACAGACGCAACCGACCGCGAGATGGAGCTCTGGAAATCCGGCTTTCAAGGCGTGACGGCCTATGAAGGCAATCAGTTCGCCGAGATCAACGCCAATCAGGTCGCGGCCCTCTTCCAGACCTTCGCCGCTGCCGCCGGATCGAAGATCTCGCTGGATTTCGCCCATCGCGGCCGCGAGGGCATCGACACCATGAAGGTCGTGGTGACCGATCTGGGAGCCGACAACACCCTCGGCACGGCCGACGACACTGTACTGCTCGACAAGTCCTACGCGGACGGCAAGACCGCCTGGGGTGCGTATCACGAAGACCTCGCCCAGAACGCCAGCGGCAACACGCTGCGGTTCGAGTTCCGCTCGATCAGCGCGGCCGGCCAGTCGCAGAGCGTCGGCAACTTCGTCGACGGCATCAAGATCCAGCAATCCTTCGAGGTCGCGAGCAACATCCACGTCGCCATCGCGGCTGTCCCCGACATCGTGGCGGATACCGTGGCCACCGACGAGGATACCGGCCTCACCTTCAACGCCCTCACCGGCACGAACGGCGCCTCTGCCGACACCTTCGCGGATCCCACCCGATCGGTCACCGCGGTGACGCAGGGCGCGCATGGAAGCGTCAGCTTCCAGCCGGACGGCACGATGACCTACACGCCGACGGCGAACTTCGCCGGCAACGACCGCTTCACCTACACCGTGACCTCCGGTGGTACGACCGAGATCGGCACCGTGACCGTCACCGTTCGTCCGGTGAACGACGCGCCGGTCAACGGCCTCCCTTCCGCCCAAACCGTGGACGAGGACGCCGACCTCGTCTTCTCGACGGGCAATGGCAACCGCATCGCCGTCTCGGACATCGATGCGGGCAACGGCAGCCTGACGACGACGTTGAGTGTCCTGCACGGCACCCTGACCGTCGGCGGCACGGCCAACGTCACAGTCACGGGCAGTGGAACCGGCACTCTTACGCTCACGGGTACGATCACCGACATCAACGCTGCTCTGGACGGCACCGCCTATCGCGGAACGGCCGACTACAACGGTCCCGATACCCTGACCATCACCACGGACGACCGGGGCAACACCGGCGTGGGCGGTGCAAAAAGCGATACCGACATGCTCGCCCTGACGGTGCGTCCGGTCGCGGACCCGCCGGTGAACTCGGTCCCTGCCGCGACACAGACGGTGAACGAGGATACGCCGCTGATCTTCTCCGCCGGCGCTGGCAACGGTATCAGCGTCGTCGATCCGGATGGCGGCAGCCTCACCGTCACGCTGAGTTCGGCGCAGGGCCTGCTGACCTTGTCGCGGACGAACGGCCTGACCTTCCTGCAGGGCGACGGTGCCCGCGACGGAGCGATGCGATTCTCCGGCGCAATCGCCGACATTAATGCCGCCCTCGAAGGCTTGTCGTTCACGCCGAATGCCGACGTGAACGGCCCCGCGCAGATCGTGCTGACGACGCAAGATCCCGAGGGCGCGACGGCCTCCAGCTCCATCGCCGTCACCATCGCGCCCGTCGCCGACATCGTGCTGGATTCCGTCGCGACGGACGAAGACACCGCCATCACGTTCAATGCCATCACCGGCGCGAACGGCGCCTCGGCCGACACCTTCGAGGATGCCGCGCGGGCCGTGACCTCGGTGACGCAGGGCGCCCGCGGCCGGGTGGTCTTCCAGCCCGACGGCACGATGACCTACACCCCGGAAGCAGATTTCAACGGCACCGACAGCTTCACCTATACGGTGACATCGGGCGGTACGACCGAGACGGCCACCATCACCGTCACGGTCCGCGCGGTGAACGATGCGCCTGTCCTCGATCTCGGTTTGGTGGTCGCCGGAACCGGCTATGCGACGCGCTACACCGAGCGCGCCCCCGGCGTGGCGATCGTCGATGCCGACGTGTCGGTGATCGATGTCGACGATGCCGGCATGGCGTCCGCCAAGGCGATCGTCACCAACGGCCAGACCGGCGACACGCTCTCCGTCGAGGGCACGCTGCCCGCGGGCATCACCGCGAACTTCGACGCCGCGACCTACACGCTGACGCTGAGCGGCGGCGCCAGTAAGACCGACTACCAGACCGCTCTTCGGCAGATCCGGTTCTCCTCGGCCGAGCGCGATCCCGCGACCGTCGCTCGCAGCATCGACGTGAGCGTCAACGACGGCAGGCTCGACTCCAACGTCGCCACCACCACCATCGCCTTCACGGCCGTGAACGATGCCCCCGTCAACGACATGCCGGCCGACCAGCGCCTCGCCGAGGACACGCCGCTCGTTTTCTCCACGGCGAACGGCAACCGCATCAGCGTCTCCGATGCGGACGCCCAAGGCCGTCCAATCACCACGACGCTGACCGTCCTGCACGGCGCCTTGACCCTCGGCTCGAGCACCGGGGTCACGGTGGTCGACGACGGCACCGGCTTGGTCACGTTGACGGGCACCGTCGACGCGATCAACGCCGCCCTCGACGGCACCACCTACCGGCCGGCGGCGGACTACAACGGCGCCGACACGCTTACCGTTTTGACTAACGACGACGGCAATACGGGCTCGGGTGGCGCGCAGATCGATACCGACGCGATCGCCCTGACGATCGCCGCGGTGAACGACGCGCCGCGGGCGGGCATCCTTCCGGCAATCGGCTCGCTCGAAGGTGACACCGTCGCCGGCGCCGATCTCGGCCGCTACTTCTCCGATGTCGAGGGCGACACGCTACGCTTCACGGTCGTCGGCCTGCCGCCCGGTCTCGCGATCGATCCGGTGACCGGCGTCGTCAGTGGCACGATCGACCGGTCGGCCTCGCTCGGCGGCTTGGGCGGCGACTACACCGTCACGGTGAGTGCAGACGACGGCAACGGCGGCGTCACGAACCGCACCTTCACCTGGCGCGTGATCAACCCGGCGCCGATCGCGCGGAACGACGGCGCCGTCGTCGATGCCGCGACCCAGGGCACCGGCTCGGTCCTCGCCGACAACGGCAACGGTGCCGACAGCGATCCGGACGGCGACCCGCTCACGGTCGCTGCCGTGAACGGTGCGGCCGCCGATGTCGGACAACCCGTCGCCGGCTCGGCCGGCGGCCGCTTCACCGTGCTTGCCGACGGCAGCTACCGCTTCGATCCGGGTAGCGATTTCGCCGACCTCGCCCCGGGCGAAACCCGCACCACGCGGATCACCTACACGCTCGCGGACGGCGACGGCGGTACGGCCGAGGCGAGCGTCTCGGTCACCGTGACGGGGCGCAACGTCCCGCCTGCTGCGCTCGCACCGGGCGATCGTGCCTTCGCCGACGGACAGACCGTTTCGCTGCCGCTCGGCAGCCTCTTCGCTGATCCCGAGGGCCGGGGCCTCCGGTTCGGCGCGACCGGCCTGCCGCCGGGCCTGAGCATTGATTCGTCCACGGGCGCCGTCGCCGGCACTGTCGACCGTGCGGCCTCCGGCACCACCGGACTCGCCGACTACCGGATCACCGTTATCGCGACCGACCCCCAGGGCACGACCGCGGAGCGCAGCTTCACCATACGCGTCACGAATCCGCTCCCACAGGCCGCGGAGGATCGGGTGACCACGGTCGAGGACACGCCGGTCACGATCGACGTGCTCGCCAACGACCGCGATCCCGACGGCGACCCGCTCGTGATCGTCGGCGCGGGCGATGCCGCTCCGAGCGCCGGCCATGGGCGGGTGACGGTCGTGGACGGCAAGCTCGCCTACAGCCCGGACCCGGACTTCAACGGCACCGATACGATCACCTATTCGATCGCGGACGGGAACGGCGGCTTCAGCACCGCCTCGGTCACCGTCGCGGTCGGCCCGGCCGAAGACGCGCCGGACGCCGGCCCCCTGCCCGACCAGTTCGGCCGGGATGGTGACCCCGTCCGCTACGACATCTCGAGCCGATTCCGCGATGCCGACACCGATCCGTCGGTGGTCCAGGCTCCGACCGGCGACAGCTTGCGCTTCGCCGCCACCGGCCTGCCCCCCGGCCTGAGCATCGACCCGGCGACGGGGCTGATCACCGGTACGCTGCCGAGCGACGCCTCGGCGGCCTCCCGCTACGCCGTCACGGTCAGAGCGACCGATGCGTCGGGCGCCAGCGTCGTGCGCGACTTCACCTGGACGGTGAGCAACACCGCGCCGCTTGCCGCGCCGGACGCGGCCAGCACCCGCCAGGGAACGATGGTCCTCGTCGCGGTCACCGCCAACGATGGCGATGCCGACGGCGACCCGATCCGTCTCGTCGACGAACCCGGCGCGACGGGCGCGGCCCATGGCAGCGTCACGGTCGATCCGCTGACGGGGCTTCTCGCCTACACGCCGGATCCTGGATTCTCCGGGACCGACACGATCGTCTACACAATCATGGATGCGCAGGGCGGGCGCGCCACCGGCATCCTCACGGTGACCGTCACGCCCGTGAACGACCGCCCCGTCGCGCCCGAGCCCCTGCCCGGCCGCAATGTCGCCGACGGCGAGACCTTACGGGTGCCGCTCGGACACCTCATCACCGACCCGGACGGCGACCGGCTCGCCTATTCGGTGACCGGGCTGCCGCCGGGCCTGAGCATCGATCCGGCCATCGGCGAAATCACCGGCACGATCGACCGTGCGGCTTCCGGTCCGAGCGGCCGTGCGACCTACGTCGTGACCCTCACCGCCACCGATCCGGGCGGCCTCGCGGTCACCCGCAGCTTTGCCTGGACCGTGACCAATCCCGCTCCCGCGGCCGCCGACGACGCCATCGCGACGGCCGAAGACACGCCCGTCGACATCGACGTCACCGCGAACGACATCGATCCGGACGGCGACCCGCTCACCGTGGTGCCGGGCTCGATGGCGGCCGGCCACGGCACCGTGATCCTCAACCCGGACGGCAGCCTGCGCTACACGCCCGACCGCGACTTCAACGGCACCGACCGCATCGTCTACACGATCACCGACGGCAATGGCGGCTTCGCCACGGCCTCCGCCACGGTCACCGTCACGCCGGTCAACGACGCCCCGACCGTCGATCCGGCCTCGCCCGCCCTCGCCGACCGCGCGGCGAACGACGCCGACACGGTCGCGATCCCGGCCGGCAGCGCCTTCCGCGACGTCGATGCGGGCGATCGGCTGACCTTCACGGCGACCGGCCTGCCGCCGGGCCTCAGCGTCGATCCGGCCACGGGGCTGATCGCGGGCACCATCGCCTCCGACGCCTCCGGCCGTGTCCCGGGCGGGGCCTATACGATCGTGCTGACCGGCACGGACAGCGGCGGGGCTTCCGCCACGACGCGGTTCACGATCACGGTGGCGAACCTCGCCCCTATCGCAGCCGACGACGAGGCCACGCTCGCCGAGGACGGCATCCTCACCGGCAACGTGCTCGGCAACGACCGCGATCCCGATGGCGACGCGCTTCGCGTCGATCCGGTGCCGGTGGGCGGCCCCGTCCATGGCCGCCTCGACCTCAGGCCCGACGGCACCTTCACCTACACGCCGGACGCCGACTTCCACGGTGCCGACGCCTTCACCTATGCGCTTATCGATTCCGACGGTGGACGCGCGACGGCCACCGTTCACCTGACCGTGGACTCGGTGAACGACGTGCCCACGGCTACGGCCGATCCGCTCACGCTTCCGGCCAACACCGTCGGCACGGGACGGATCACCGCAGCCGACCGCGACGGCGACACCATGAGTTTTCGCCTGACCGGTCGACCGGTCAACGGCACCGTCAGCCTCGCCGCCGACGGCTCGTATGCCTACAGGCCCTATGCCGCCTTCAGTGGCGCGGACAGCTTCGTCGTCGAGGTCGGCGACGGCAACGGCGGACGTACGGTCGTCACGGTCGAGATCGCGATCACGCCGAATCCGGTGCAGGTGCCGCCATCCGCACTGGTTCCGATCCTGTCGCCCCTACAGCCATTCCCTGACGCCCCGGCCGCGCCGCCGGTGCTGCCTTCGGCGTCGGCCATCGCCGCCAACGGGATCATCCTGCCGGCCGTGACCGAGATCGACGCACTCGGCTCCGTCGGCGACGTCATTCTCGCGGACGGAGCCGTGGTGGCGGCGGTCAACGGAGTCGCCTCCCTTCACGGTACGGCGATCCTCGTCGATCGTTCGGTGACGCTCGACGAGAGCGACCGGATCGCCCGTCTCTCGTGGGAGCGGTTCGAGCGCGTTCCGATCGGCGAGACGCCCTGGTTTTCGCCCCGACCCTATCTCGGGCGCTCGCTCGGCGTATCGCTGACAGCGGATGCGCTCGGCTTCCAGACGAACGATCTCATGGTCGAGGCGATCCGGCGTCCGGACACCCTCGCGATCAACCTGCGCAACGATGCGCCAGGCTTCACGGCCGTTGCGGCGGTCCGGCTGTTCGGGATCGACGATGGACCGCGTCCGGACTGGATCGAGAGCGATGGCAGGGGCGGCTTCTGGGGACGTCCCCCGGCCGGCACGGGTCTCGTCAGGCTCGAGTTGGAGATCGAGCTGGAGGACGGACGCATCGTGCGCCGGCCCCTCAGCGTCGATGCCGAAACCGGCGAAATCCGCGCCTTGCCACCCGAGCGGCCTGCTGCAGATTTGAAGCCTCACGGCGCTCGCGACTCGGAGCCCGCTCGCCGCCCCGAGGCTCCCCTCTTCACGATGCAACTTGCTTCCCTGGGTGAGCGCGGTGCGTTCGACCTTGCGTTGATCGAAAAGGCGCTCACACGAGGTCTTTGAAAGGCGAGAGGTTTTCCGGAGGCCCAGTTTGACGCTTCGTTTACCTTAACAATCGAAACAACGAGGGGTCGCGAGAGCGTGTCCCCGGGGCTTCCCGAGTGCGCCCGAGCTGAGGGGGTATCGGGGACCATGGTGGAGTATCGGCACGCTGGCGGTCGGCGGATACGCCGTATCGCCGCGGCTCTGCTTGGGGTGACGGCACTCGCCACGACGATGGCGGGCTGCACCCTGAAGCCGCAGCCGTTGGGACCGGCCGAGCTCGGCGCCTACGCTGCGGACAAGCTGCGCCGCGTCACCGCCGACCAGCCGCTGCCCGGCCCCCAGATCGATCTCTACGAGGCCTTCGCCCGTGCCCTGAAATACAATCTCGATCAGCGCGTCGAGATCATGCAGACGGCGGTGCGTGCGCAGGAGCTGAGCTTCGCCAGCTACTCGATGCTGCCGAACTTCGTCGCCAACAGCGCCTATGCCGGCCGCGACAGCTATGCCGCGAGTTCCTCCATCTCGGTGCTGACGCAGCGCCAGTCGCTGGAGCCGTCGTACAGCCAGGACAAGAACTACGTCTTCAGCGACCTGTCCTTGAGCTGGAACATCCTCGATTTCGGCCTGTCCTATATCCGCGCCCGACAGGCCGGCGACGCGGTCCTCATCGCCGAGGAATGCCGCCGCCGCGTGGTCAGCCGGATCATCGAGGACGTTCGTACCGCGTACTGGCGCGCCTTGACGAGCGAGCGCCTGGTCAACCGCCTGCACAGGCTCGAAGGCCGCGCCCAGGCGGCGATCGGCGATGCGCGAAAGCTCTACAAGGATCGCCAGACCTCGCCCATCACCGCGCTGACCTACGAGCGCGAGCTGATCGAGATCAAGCGCGAGGTCCAGCGGGTCGAGGCCGACCTGCTCGTCGCCCGCAGCCAGCTCGCCGCCCTCATGAACCTGCCGCCCGACCTGCCGTTCCGGCTCGCCGAGATGGAGGGCGTCGAGGCCGGTCTGAAGATCGGTGTGCCCGATTCCGATCTCGTGAAGGTCGCTCTCGAGAACCGCTCGGAGCTGCGCGAGGTGGCCTACCGCCAGCGCATCAACGGCCGCGAGGCGAGCGCCGCCCTGCTCGAACTCCTGCCCGGCATGAACCTCATCGTCGGCGGCAATGCGGATTCGAACCGCCTGCTCTACAACTCGAACTGGGTCGGCTGGGGCGCCCGCGCCAGCTGGAACCTGCTGAACGTGTTCCGTTATCCCGCGCGCCAGGGGCTGATCGACACGCAGGACGCGCTCCTCGACAAGCGCGCGCTCGCGGTGACGATGGCGGTGCTGACGCAGGTCCATGTCAGCCGCATCCGCCACATCCTGTCGATGAAGGAGTTCCAGACCGCCGCCGAGTTCCGCCGGGTCCAGCGCCGGATCGTCGAGCAGCTGCGCGCCTCGGCCGCCGCCGAGTCGGCGAGCGAGCAGACGCTGATCCGCGAGGAGATGAACACGCTGATCGCCGAGGTGAAGTACGACCTGGCCCATGCCGCCGTGCAGAATGCGCGGGCCAACGTCTACGCCTCGCTCGGCCTCGACACCTTCCCGCTGGCGATGATCGACGGCAGCGACCTGCCCGCACTCAGGCAGGCGGTACAGGGCAGCTGGCTCGGCATCGGCGCCGTCTTCGCCGCGGCGCCGCCGATCCCACGCGTTCCCGTCGGGGCCCCGTTGGTGTTGAGGCACTGAACCGGCCGAACTCCTGATACCGCTTCCGGCTAAGCGGACCGGTGGTGCGCGTGCCCTCTCTCTCCGCAAGCGGGGCGAGGAAATGCGCGCAGCCCGATCAGTTCAGCCGGAGACGGTGGATCGAGGGATCAGAATCTCGAACCGAGCGCCGGCACGGCGGGACTCCGTCGCCCGACCAGCCGGTGGGCCGTCATGCCGATCAGCATGGCCGCGACGAAGACCGCCACCGGCAGAACGCCTGTCGAGAGCGCGGCCACGGCCGGGCCGGGGCAGAAGCCCGACAGGCCCCAGCCGATCCCGAACAGCGCCGATCCCCCGATCAGCTTCCCATCGATCCGGCGGTTCGTCGGAATCTCGAATTCCGGCGCGAAGGTCGGCCTCGCGAGCCGGCGCACGAGCTGATAGCCGAGAGCGGAGACGGTCACGGCACCGCCGAGGACGAACATCAGGCTCGGGTCCCAGGCCCCGGTGATGTCGAGGAACCCACGGACCCGGGCCGGGTCGAGCATGCCCGACAGCGACAGGCCCAGCCCGAAGATCAGGCCCAGCACCAGGGCCGTCAGGATGCGCATCAGGGAGCTCATCACGACCACCACGCGGCGCTGGCCCGCGTGAGGACCACGGTGAGCATTCCGGCCGAAAGGAACGTCAGCACGGCCACGAACGATCGCGGGGAAAACCGCGCCAGCCCGGCGACGCCGTGGCCGCTGGTGCAGCCCGAGCCGAGCCACGTGCCGAAGCCGACGAGCAAGCCCGCAATGGCGAGCACCGGTAGCGAGGCGACGATCGTCATCGCCGGCCAGGCTCCAGCGAGCCATGCGAAGGCCGGCGGCCCGAGCACGAGACCCGCGACGAAGGCGGCATCCACGAACCTGCGCTCGCCCCGGTCGGTGCCGAGGCCGGCGACGAGGCCGCTGACCCCGGCGATGCGGCCGTTGAGCAGGAGCATCAGAGCCACCGACAGGCCGATCAGCGCGCCACCGGCGAGCGAGGCGAGATACTCGCTCACGTCGGATCCCCGTTCGCATCGAGCCAGCGCGCCGCGCCGGTCAGGTCGAAGCCGTGTTCCGAGCCGTAATCGAGTAGTTCGGCGCGGGAGAGGTTCCCAGCGAGCACCTCGCCGATCGCCCAGAGCGTCAGGGAGCGCGTGCCGCTCCGGCAATGCGCGACGACGGGGCCTGGAGCGGCGAGCACCGCCTCACGAAACCGGTCGACGTCGGAGCGGCTGAGGCCCGGCCCGGTGACGGGCAGGTGGAGATAGGCGAGGCCGGCGGCTTCGGCCGCCGCCTGCTCGGCCTCCGTGCCCGGCTGACCCGGCTCCTCGTCGTCCGGGCGGTTGTTGATGAGGAGCACCGTGCCGCCGGACCCGAGCGCAGCGATCTCCGCAGCGTCCGGCTGTCCCGCGACCGAGAGCTTCTCATGGACAGGGGTGAGTTTCATGCGCGGCCTCCCGCCGGCGAGCGCCTCCGCCGACTGTGTCCGCGTATCGCGGCAGCCGATGCGAAACAAGGCTTGCAAAAGCGGCAGCGATCGCCAATTGTCTAATCAGAGCAATGACTTAACGGAAGAATCATGCTGTTGGACAGGGTTTCCGCGACGCAAAGTTTCTCCCATTTGGACAGTTCGGAGGAAAGCTACCCTTCCGCCACTTCAAGCGCCGATCGCCCAGATCGGCCGGTGGCCGACTCGCGCCGGCAAAAGGCGGAATCGGGCGTCGGAAACGGCGTCATGGCTCCCGGAGACCAGGTGGTCTTCGCGCGCCTCGACGTGGCCGAGGCCCTCGGGATCTGGCGGCACGCCACCGGCCGCGTAGTCGAGACGCATGGTGAGGCGAAGGGCACCTCGGAGGGCCGGATCACCGTCGACGTGCAGTTCGACGGCCACGAGACCCTGCAGCGCTACCTGCCGGACCTCTTCGAGAAGCAGACAAATTGAGACCTATGGCGCACGCGAGGATCGCGGCATGAGCCTCGGTGCCGTTCTCAGCGGGCGGTCGCCGCTGCCGCAGGCACCGCTGCGGGCGACGAGCCGTTCGTCGACCGTGGACGCGGTCTGGCACGAGCTGCGGGCCGAGGCCGAGGCGGCCCTGATCGAAGAGCCGCTCTATGCCGGCATCATCCAGGCAACGGTGCTCGATCAACGCAGCATCGCGCAGGCTTTCGCCTATCGCCTCGCACACCGGCTCGGCGACGGCGACCTGTCGCGGCTCGCCATGCGTGACCTCTGCCTGTCGGCCTTCGAGGCCGACCCACATGCGAGCGCTCATGCTGTGCGCGACCTCGTCGCCATCCGCGAGCGCGATCCGACCTGTCGGCGCTATCTCGATCCGTTCCTGTTCTACAAGGGACTCGCGGCGCTCGAGGCATACCGCGTGGCGCATTGGCTGTGGCATCAGGGCCGGGCGACGCTGGCGCTTCACGTACAGAGCCGCATCTCCGAAATCTTCGGGGCCGACATCCATCCGGCCGCGCGGATCGGCTCGGGCGTGTTCATCGACCATGCCACGGGCGTCGTCATCGGCGAGACTGCAGTGGTCGCGGACGACGTCTCGATCCTGCAGTCGGTGACGCTCGGCGGCAACGGCAAGGAGAGCGGCGACCGCCACCCCAAGATCGAGCGCGGCGTGCTGCTCAGCGTCGGCGCCAAGGTGCTCGGCAACATTCGCGTCGGAGAGGGTGCCAAGGTCGCCGCCGCTGCGGTGGTGCTGCACGACGTCCCCGCTCACACCACCGTGGCGGGGGTGCCGGCGCGGGTGGTCTCGAAGTTGGCCCGCAACCAGGAGCCGGCCCAGAGCATGGACCAATTCTTCGGAGATGGGATCTGAACGGGAAGCGCGAATCACTGCGCCGGCCGGATGCCGCTCCCCGATGTTGCCGGAAGCCCTTTTCGCATCCTGGCATCGCTGTCCGTGGCGGTTTGTGCCCGCCGGTGGACGAGCAGGCCTCGTTCGGCGGACGCGCGACGATCAATGGCGACGGGAGATGATTTTTCCGGAAAATTCCGTGACCAGCACGGCAATCGAAGAATTAATTTCTACCATAGCCGGCATCTATAGCAGTATAATTTTGTATTAGACTATTTGATGGAACGAAGATCTGCAAAGTCGTAAAAATTAAGAAGATCCTTCCATTGACGGGATGTCGCAGGCGCGGCTAGACCATCGACCGTTCCCAGAGCGACTTAAGTCGTCGATACCGGAACTCAAGAATTCACCCTGTTGACCCGGACGCGCTGCTCCCGAGCGCGGCTTTCGGTGCGGTCATTCGACTGTACCTAAGCCGCCACGTGCCGAGGAGAGCGCAGCCCGACCTTTAAGAATAAAGCGGAGACCACCACAATGAGCGGACAGGGACAGAGCGTGGGCGCATCGGCAGCACGCAATCTATCAACCGCGACCGTCACTTCGGTCCAGAACCTCGCGAATACGCCGCGCTGGCTCCTCCGGCTGCTGCCCTTCGTCAATGTCGACGGCGGCGTCTACCGCGTGAACCGTCGCGCCGTGGTGCTGGCCAAGCCCGGCCGCATCGACCTACCGACCGACGGCAAGAAGCGCGCGGTCAGCCCGGCTTCGCTCCGCGCCGTGCCGCCGTTCAGCCGCCTCGGCGATGCCGAGCTGTCCGCGCTCGCCGACAAGTTCACCGAGAGCAAGCACAATGCCGGCGACACGATCTCCGAAGAGGGCGCGAAGGATCGCAGCCTGACGATCGTCGCCGACGGCACGGTCGAACTCTCCCTGTCCGGCCCCTACAAGAACCGCCTGCGTTCGGGCCTCGCCACCCGCGGCGACTTCTTCGGCGACGAGACCATCGTCGGCGACGGCCAGCCCGCCCCGGCCGTCAAGGCGCTCTCGGCCGTGACGCTGCTCACCCTCGACCGCTCGGCACTCAACGATGACGCGATCAAGACCCGCATCTCGCAGTATGTCGAGGAGCGCGACCGGCTGAAGGGCCACACCAACAGCCACGGCGAGCAGGGCATCGAGCTCCTGGCCGTCCATACCGGCGCGCCGCGCCTGCCCACGACCTTCGTCGACTACGAGATCGACCCGCGCGAGTATCACCTTTCGACGATACAGACGATCCTCAACACCCACACCCGCGTCACCGATCTCTACTCGAACGAGATCGATCAGCTCCGCGAGCAGATCCGCCTCACGGTCGACGCCGTGAAGGAGCGCGAGGAGTGGGAGTTGCTGAACAACTCCGAGTTCGGCCTCCTGAACGAAGTCAACGGCCGCCAGAGCATCCCGACCCGCTCGGGACCGCCGACCCCGGACGATCTGGACGAACTGCTGACGCTGGTCTGGAAGAAGCCCGCCTTCTTCGTCGCCCATCCCCGCGCCATCGCCGCCTTCGGCCGCGAGGCCACCCGCCGCGGCGTGCCGCCGGTCGTCGTCCACCTGTTCGGAGCCCCGTTCCTCACCTGGCGCGGCGTACCCCTGGTGCCGAGCGACAAGCTGCCGATCAACATCGATCCGGTCACCGGCGCCCAGACCACCTCGATCCTGCTGCTGCGCGTCGGCGAGGGCGAGCAGGGCGTCGTCGGCCTGCAGAAGTCGGGCGTCACCGGCGAGATCGAGCCCGGCCTGTCGGTGCGCTACATGGGCACCAACGACCACTCTATCGCCTCGCACCTCGTGACCCGCTACTTCTCGGCCGCGGTGCTGGTCGAGGATGCCATCGCACGTCTCGATAACGTGCTGCTCGGCAACTACCATGACTACGCCTGAGGCCAGCCCTTTGGGAGTATCCGCCATCGGCATCCCCACGGGCGCACCCGGCGATCTCGCCCACGCCGATCTCGTCGGGCGCCTCGCCCGGGAGATCTACGGCCAGGGTAACGCGGCCTCCACGCCGCTGACCCCTGCGCTGCCGGCTTCGCCGCAGCTTCCCCAAGGCCTGGAGACCATTCCCCAGGCCTCCGGGCAGCCGTCCTTCCCCGGTGCCGCTATCGGCACCCCCTCGGCGCCCTCCGGTGCCCTGCCGTCGGGCCTCCAGCCCGACGCGGCCACTCTCGGCGCGCGGAACTTCGGCGGCCCTGCCGTCGGGCTTCCGGGCTTGACCGGACCGTCCGCGGCCAACCCGATCGGCGGGACGCCTGCGCCGGCCAGCGCCGGCTTCCTCGACGTGACGACAATTCCGTCGGTGCATCCTCTCGCCGATGCTCTGTCGGCGCAGCGTGGCCTGCCGGAGTTCTTCGTGCCGAGCTTGCCCGACGTCGCCGCCTTCCTACCCGGCGGACCGGACCTGCACCGGACCATCGCGGCGGACCATCCGCGAGCAACCGCGTTTGCGGGTGCGGTGGCGCCGAGCCTCGTGCCGGCCGACCCGTCGCATCACCGCAAGGACGTCGCCCAAGAAAACTTCCAGCGCACCGGCCGGCTCTCGGGCGACCCCGTGCGCACGGTGGAGCATGGCAGCGACGAGCCGTTCTCGTCAGGCGACTACTACTTCCTGACCGGATCTTCGCGTAACGCGAAGACGCATGCGTCGCCTCGCGTCGAACCCTCGCGTAACGAGGGTCCGGCTCCGCGCGTGACCTCGACCCAGTCGAGCCCCGCCGGCGCGCCCTTCGATGTCGAGCATGTCCGCAAGGATTTTCCGGCGCTCCACCAGAGTGTGAACGGGCACCGGCTGGTCTGGCTCGACAACGCGGCGACGACTCACAAGCCGCAATCGGTCATCGATGCGACGAGCGAGTTCTACGGCCGCCACAACTCGAACATCCACCGGGCCGCACACACGTTGGCGGCGCGTTCGACCGATCTGTTCGAAGGAGGCCGCGAAAAGGTGCGGCGCTTCCTCAACGCGCCGTCGAAGGACGACATCGTCTTCCTGCGCGGCACGACCGAGGCGATCAACCTCGTCGCGAACTCGTACGGTCGCGCCAATATCGGCCCGGGCGACGAGATTATCGTCTCGACGATCGAGCATCACGCCAACATCGTGCCCTGGCAACTGCTCTCGCAGGCCACCGGCGCGACTTTGCGGGTGATCCCGGTCAACGATCGCGGCGAGATCATCTTCGAGCAGTATGCCGCGCTGCTTTCGGGCCGCACCAAGATCGTGTCGGTGACGCATGTCGCCAACGCGCTGGGCACGGTGAACCCAGTCCGCGAGATCATCGCGCTGGCCCACGCCTACGGCGTGCCGGTGTTGGTGGATGCGGCCCAGTCGACCCCGCACATCCCGATCGACGTGCAGTCGCTCGACGCCGACTTCGTGGTCTTCTCCGGCCACAAGGTGTTCGGGCCGACCGGCATCGGCGCCCTCTACGGCAAGAAGCACCTGCTCGAGGCGATGCCGCCCTGGCAGGGCGGCGGCCACATGATCGAGGACGTGACCTTCACGAAGACCGTCTACAAGGGCGCGCCCGAAAAGTTCGAGGCGGGCACGCCGGACATCGCCGGCGCGGTCGGCCTCGGTGCGGCGCTCGACTACCTGGAGAGCGTCGGCCTGCCGGCCATCGCGGCCTACGAGCACGACCTGCTGGACTATGCGCAGGCGGGCTTGGCCGACATCAAGGGTCTGCGCCTCATCGGCACGGCCCGCGAGAAGGCCAGCGTGATGTCCTTCACGATCGAGGGCCAGAAGAACGAGGCGGTGGCCCACCACCTCGACCGCCACGGTGTCGCGGTGCGCTCCGGCCACCACTGCGCCCTGCCGGCCCTGCGCCGCTTCGGCGTCGACCAGTCGATCCGCGCCTCGCTCGCCTTCTACAACACCCGCGAGGACGTCGACATCTTCCTCAAGGCGCTGCACCGCCTGCCGCGGCACTAGCGGATCCTTCGACGAGACGGTTGCCGTTTCGTCGAAGGGAAACGGGGACAACACCAGGACGTGGCCCCGCGATCCGATCGGGTTGGCCACGGGCTTGGAACGAAGAAGGGAGCCGCGTTTCGAGCGCGGCTCCCTTCTTCGTCATGTAGATCGTCGATGGCTCGCTATCGCCGTTCCAGTCCATTCCGGACATGCAGAACATCGAAGCGCGTCGGCCCGCCGACCAAGCGAAACTGGCCCAAGTCGCGACCGCCGATACTTGGGCTTGCGAACCCCAGTTCCAACCGGCTGCACCGATCTACGGCTTCATTCCAGGTGCTTGCCGTAACGCTCGACATGGATGGCAAGGCCCAGCCCGTGATCGCGGACGAGCCGCTCGGCGAGATCGGCATCGCGCGCTTCGAGCGCCTCGATGATCTGGATGTGCTCCGCAATCGACGTCGAGGCCCGATCGCCCTCGCGCAGGGCGATGTTGCGGACGCCCTTCACGTGCATCAGCAGATTGCTGCAGAGATCCTGGATGACCTCGCAATGACCGAGCGAGATGATCTTCTGGTGGAAGCGGATGTTGGCTTCCGAATATTCGGCGAGGTGGTCCGCCGGCGTACCTTCGAAGAATTCGGGGAACATCGTGCGCATGCATTTGAGGTCTTCGTCCGAAGCGCGCGCGCAGGCGAGCCGCGCGGCCATGCTCTCCAGGGCCGCCCAGGCCTGGATCATGCCGACGATCTCCTTGCGGGTCTTGCGCACGACGAAGACGCCGCGCCGCGGCTCGTTGCGGACGAAGCCTTCCTGCTCCAGCACCGTCAGCGCCTCGCGGATCGGCGTGCGGCTGACGCCGAGCGTCTGCGACAGGCCGCGCTCGTCGAGGCGGACGTCACCGGTCTGACCGTAGATGTCCATGTTGGTGATGGCAGACTTCAGCGCTTCATACGCCAGTGTCCGCAAACTCGTCGCCGGGACGATCGGCTTTATTGTGAAGGTCTGCATCGCGTCAGTATCAGTCCGGTATTGGCTTCGGATCGGGATCGCTGAAGGCTTCGCGAACCGTCGGGACCATGGCGGCTCACCGTTGGAAACACAAGGCGGCGGCCGCGCTTGGCAGGGCATAGCCCGAAACGGTCGCACCCGCGGCAGCCAGCAAAATTGACCGCTGGTATTTGGTATGCCAATACTCTGCGAGTCGTCGAACACGAAGCTTTCGCCCTTGCTCCGCGCCCGAGTTTCGTTCGGTCCGCAGCAGATCCGGGTCGCCCGCTTCCAGGCGGCGCGCGCCCCGGTACGGACCGACAAAGGCCCGGCCGGGATCCGCGGAAGACCAACCGCTCCTCGGGAGGAGACTATGACGGGCACGCCACTCGACGGGGTGAGAATCCTGGACTTCACGCATGTCCAGTCCGGCCCGACCTGCACGCAGCTTCTCGCCTGGTTCGGCGCCGACGTGATCAAGGTCGAGCGGCCCGGCGCCGGCGACGCCACGCGCCAGCAGCTGCAGGACATACCCGGCGTCGACAGCCTCTATTTCACGATGCTGAACCACAACAAGCGCTCGATCACGATCGACGCCAAGAACGCCACCGGCAAGGAACTCCTCTGGCGGCTGATCCGGGAATGCGACGTCCTCGTCGAGAATTTCGCGCCGGGTGCCCTCGACCGCATGGGCCTGACCTGGGAGGCACTGCAGGCTGCCAATCCGGGCCTGATCCTCGCCTCCGTGAAAGGGTTCGGCCCGGGCCGCTACCAGGATTGCAAGGTCTACGAGAACGTTGCGCAATGCGCTGGTGGGGCCGCCTCCACCACCGGCTGGCGCGATGGCCTGCCGACGGTGACCGGCGCGCAGATCGGCGATTCCGGGACCGGCCTGCACCTCGCGCTAGGCATCGTCACGGCGCTCTACCACCGCACGCAGACCGGCCAGGGCCAGCGCGTCGACTGCGCCATGCAGGACGGCGTGCTCAACCTCTGCCGGGTGAAGCTGCGCGACCAGCAGCGCCTCGCGCGGGGCCCGCTCGCGGAATACAGCCAGTTCGGCGAGGGTGTGGAGTTCGGCGAATCCGTGCCGCGGGCCGGCAACGATTCCGGCGGCGGCCAGCCTGGGCGCATTCTCAAATGCAAGGGCTGGGAGCAGGACCCCAACGCCTACATCTACTTCATCACCCAAGGCGCGGTCTGGGAGCCGATCTGCGACATCATCGGCGAGCCCGGCTGGAAGACCGATCCGGACTACGTGACGCCGAAAGCCCGGCTGCCGCATCTCAACGAGATTTTCACGCGCATCGAAGCGTGGACCATGAAGCACGACAAGCTCGAGGCGATGGAGATCCTCAACGCCTACGACATCCCGTGCGGGCCGATCCTGTCGATGAAGGAGATCGCGGAGGACGACGCGCTGCGCGCCAGCGGAACGGTCGTCGAGGTCGATCACCCGACGCGCGGGCCGTATCTGACCGTCGGCAACCCGATCAAGCTCTCGGCGAATTCCGTGGCAATCACGCGGTCGCCGCTCCTCGGCGAGCACACCGACGAGGTTCTTCGCGACGTGCTGGGCTGCTCCGAGGCCGAGATCGACACGATACGGGGTTCGGGCGCCACCGGCGCGATCCAGAGGGTCGCCGCAGAATAACGTTCACGTGCCGCGGAGATCGCGGATACGAGCATGCATTATATTGACGAATTGTATTTTGGTATGCCAAATACCAAGAGTGGCTACGAAGCTGCGATTCGATGCGTCGGATGGTTGGTGGCGTCTGAGGAATGACGATGATCGACGAACCCCTGGCACTCCTCGCGGAAGCCTTCGGCCAAGACCTGGAGGCACCGATGCCGCCCACCGGCAGCGAGGCGTCGGACCATCCGTCCGATCTCGCCGTCATCGCCGCAGCGTTCGTCGGCCAAGCCGAGAGTGCAGCGAGCCGTCGATGAGCGATCGTCTACCGACCGGTGAACGGCCAAGCCCGTCAGGCGAGCTGTGCGTAGCGGCCGGCGTTCTGGAGGTTCCCGTTGCGGCCATCGGGGCTGGTTGCGGCGTTCGCGGTCAGCTTGTCGGCAAGCTTGACGACGAGCAGACCCTGGAGGGCGAAGAGAAGGACGAGGGCGACGAGGGCGGTACCGAGCATGATGACCTCTTGAACCGATGTTGCGGTGCGACAAGAGAGTGATAGCTCGTGTTATTTTGGATATGAAGTACAAAATACCAGATACAGCCATGCGCCTTGTGCATGCTGGGGCGCGCTGTCGTCGTGATTTCCCTCCGAGGGCCAGCATTTTCGGCCCATCGCGATGCTGCGGTGCGGCACCGCGACCGTTCGGAAGCTTTTTATCCGCGCCCCCATGCTCCCAGCGTGGAGATCTCCGCGGCGCACAGCGTCTCGCTGATCCCGGCCACATCGATGACCCCGGCGGGAAGGCCTGCGGCGAGTAGCGCGTCCCGCATCCCGTCATCCGTGCAGACGGCGGCATACACATCCCGATCGAGGCCGACGAGGCGGCTGCGCTCGAACCGGGCGAAGACGCGGCCGGTCGAGCGCTCGGCGAACCGGACGCTGGCGAGCCGGCCGACGCAGTCCCGCAAAAATCCGGCATTGTGCTCGGGGGCGAGATCGGCGCCCGCATAGACTTCCGCGGGCGAGCGCGCGTGGATGTCGATCCTACGGTAGCGGTCGATATCGAGGAGCGCCCGCGCGTCGAGGACGGTCATGGCACCGTTGCTGCCGAAGCCGATGGTGCGCGGAGTCTCGTCCTTCAGGACGGTGTTGTCCAGGAATTCGAACGCCACCGCCTTGTCCGTCCGCAGGGCCCACAGAAAGAACAGCCGCGGCATGCCCGCGAAGGCCTCGACGTTGTGCGCGAGGAGGTCTTCCACGGCCTTGTAGCGCCCGAATTCCTCGCCGCGCTTCCAGGCCCGCTCAACCGTCGCCTCGGGCGGAGTGATCATGAATTGCAGGTAGATCCGGTGGCCGAAGCGGGTCAGCAGTTGGCTGGTGCCGTCGCCGCGCGCATCGGCGGAGAAGCTGTCGAAGCGGAAGCGGTCGATCAGCAGGTGCGAAATCCGGCCCTCGGCCGCCTTGCGGGCCATGTAAAGGTCGAGCTTGGCGTCGATGATCTCGACTCCGTGGCCGGTCAGTGGGCCGGCATAAAGCCGGGCCGGCCCGAGGCCGTCGTAGTCGAGCAGGAATTTCCGCCAGACGTCGGGTGTGATCACCGCGAAGTCGGACCAGTCGGCGCCGCTGCGCTCGACGAGCGCCCGCTGGTAGGGGCGGATGGTGCTCTTCCCCGAGGCCGAGGCGCCCTTGACGTTCATGACCACGGGTCGGTCCTGGGCGCCGACCCGGCGATAGCCCTCCTGCGCGACGACGGCCGCGATCCAGGGTTCGAGGGTCTCCCCGATCCGCCGGCTACCATGGGCGTTCGAGACGAGGATGACGGCGAGCCCCCGCAGCAACCTCCGATCGCGGATCAGACAGCCTTGGCGGGTGACGACGCACGCCACGACGGTGCGCAGGGACTCGCGCGCGCAGCGCTCCAGGCTTTCGGGTGCACCCGCCGGCTCTTGGAGGCGGCGCAGGGCACGCGCCTCGCGGTCCTCGGCGGGCGGCGACGGGACACGCCGTGCGAAGACCGACAGGCCGAACGGCCGTTTTTCGCGATCGCCTTCCTCTCCCGGATGGTCGAACAGGGCCGCGAGTTCGCCATCGAGCACGGCGTTCGCCCGGGTACGGATCGACGCCAGGAGTTCGGTGATCTGCGGGAGGCGCGCCGCGACGCCATCGCGAAGAATCGTCGCCGCGATGCGGCGGGTGTTGACGCCGAGATCGGCGTAGACGCTTCCGAGGGGCACCGACAGGTCGGCCATCACCCGGATCAGCACCTCGTGGACGACGAGGCGCTCGGGGCGGAACAGGGCGAGCTGCGTCGCCGGCAGCCCGCTGAAATCGCTGAGTTCATGGATCTCCGCGAACGTGTTCTCGACGTTCTCCGGCCGGAAGACGGTGGCCAGCGGCCGGACGTAGCGCGGCAGGCCCGAGACGAGGCCGGGGTTCCAGGCGTGGAAGCCGGTGCCGTCGCCGTTCGCGATGGGGTCGGGCTCCGGCATAGCCACTTGCGAGGCCCCGGGCCGGATCGCTCAGGCGGCCGACACGCTGTCGATCGTCTCGAACCGGGTCTGGTATTCCGCGCCCCAGATCGCGTCGGCCTTGTCGTGCCAGTCCCGGTCGAAGAACCGCTCGGCCTGGGCTTGGCTCGCCCAGATGCAGACCGCGGTAATCCGGTTCTCCAGGACCCGCACGTGCCGGCTCTCGAGGCCGCCGGTCACGCCGGCGCGGGGCAGCATGTCCTTGCTCGACAGGCCGTGCTCGTTCTCGGCCGGAAAGGCCACCGGGCATTCGACGACGGTGAGGTATTTCATCGGGCGCTCTTTCGGCTCATGCGATGGGGGGCTTGGAGCCGTGCCCGATCGCCCTGCAATCGCCCGCGGCTCCGAGGCTTTGTCTTGCCGCGCCTTCTTTCGGCCAAGCGGTATCCACTTGGCCGGAAGGCGCTCTAGGCTCGCGCAGCCGCGGCGTCCGCCGCACCGGCGCAATCCCAGATGCTCAGGATAGCGCTGACCCGAAATCCGTCCATCAGCGCGATGTGGTCGACTTTGTGGTCGCAGAAGGCCCGCATCCGGTCGCCGGGCGAGGCGGTGACGTCGATCGCCGGAAAGTCGTGCTCGGCGATGACCCAGACGCAATGACCGTAGATGTCCGAGCCGCGTGTGGCGAGGGCCCGGAAGATGTCGCGTTCGGTCAACAGCCCGACGACGGCGGCATCCGCGGCATGGCCATCGACGACCAGCAAAGCCCCGGCGCCCGATTGCGAGAGCCGCCGCGCCGCTTCGCCCACGGAGCTATCCCTGTGGATGCGCGGCGCGTCCGTTCTGCCGCGCGCTCGGCCCGATTCCCGGTCCATGGCGCTCCTCCTGTCAGGTGTCCCCTTATGGCCGGGAACGATCCATGGAGGCCAATCTGGTATACAACATACCTATTGTCAATTCTGAATTTTGAATTATGGTGCAGGCGCCGGTCGGAGAAGCGGAAACATACATCCGCATCTGGCCGTCGAAGCATTCGCATGATTCCGGCACCGCCGGGCTTGTGACGACACTCACTTCTCTCGCGCCTCTTCGCTCCGACGGAGGCCTTGACCCGTGACCGAAGGACGACGTCCCCGAACTTATTTCAATACGGCTTTCCGCTTGCGGCGCTCGTCTGCGCAGGAGCGTCCGAACCTCGTCCGCAGCCATCCGCGCGAAGCCGGCCGGCCGACGACGCAATCAAGAATCAAGACAATCAAGACGGTCCAATAACGCCAAGCATCCCAAAGACCTCTCCTTGGAGAAACGCCATGGTTACCCCCTCCACGACAGCCGGTTCACCGCCCACCAGTCGATGGCTGCAACTGGTCTTCGGCATCGTCTGCATGTGCATGATCGCCAACATGCAGTACGGCTGGACCTTCTTCGTGAACCCGATCCAGGAGCGTCACGGCTGGGACCGCGCCGCGATCCAGGTCGCCTTCACGATGTTCGTCGTCACCGAGACCTGGCTCGTCCCGATCGAAGGCTGGTTCGTCGACAAGTACGGCCCGCGCATCGTCGCGCTGATGGGCGGCCTGCTCTGTGCCGTCGGCTGGGTGATGAACTCCTACGCCGACTCGCTGACGATGCTCTACGCCGCCGCCGCCGTCGGCGGCACGGGCGCCGGCGCCGTCTACGGCACCTGCGTCGGCAACTCGCTGAAGTGGTTCCCCGATCGCCGCGGCCTCGCCGCCGGCCTCACCGCGATGGGCTTTGGCGCGGGTTCGGCACTGACGGTCATCCCGATCCAGGCGATGATCAAGAACTACGGCTACGAGTCGGCCTTCTTCTACTTCGGCATCGGCCAGGGCGTCGTCGTCATGATCCTGGCGCTGTTCCTGATCGCGCCGAAGAAGGGCGACGTGCCGGAGGTGGCCAAGGTCAGCCAGAGCAAGCGCGACTTCACGCCCGGCGAGATGGTGCGCACGCCGATCTTCTGGATCATGTACGCGATGTTCGTGATGATGGCGGCCGGCGGCCTGATGGCCACCGCCCAGCTCGGGCCGATCGCCAAGGACTTCCACATCATCGACACCCCCGTGAGCCTGCTCGGCATCACGTTGCCGGCCCTGACCTTCGCAGCGACGATCGATCGGGTGCTCAACGGCGTCACCCGACCGTTCTTCGGCTGGGTCTCCGACCATATCGGCCGCGAGAACACGATGTTCCTCTCCTTCGGCATCGAAGGCGTCGGCATCTACCTCCTGAGCGTGTTCGGGCAGGACCCGTTCATGTTCGTGATCCTCACCGGGCTCGTGTTCTTCGCCTGGGGCGAGATCTACTCGCTGTTCCCAGCCACCTGCGGCGACACCTTCGGCTCGAAATACGCCGCGACCAATGCCGGCCTGCTCTACACGGCCAAGGGCACGGCCGCGCTGATCGTGCCCTTCTCCAGCGTGCTGACCACGATGACCGGAAGCTGGCACGCGGTGTTCCTGGCCGCGGCCGGGCTGAACATCCTCGCAGCGCTGATGGCGCTGTTCGTGCTCAAGCCGATGCGGGCCGCCTATACGAAGCCGGCGCTCGCCCTCCACGCGGTTCCCGCGGAGTAACCTCCCCACGATCGCCGACGGCCGGTTCGAGCAACCGGCCGCCGGTTTGTTTTTGCGCGGACGCGCGCCGTGGCTGAGACGCCCGGCGCGCGTCGTCGTTTCGGCCCTCCTCCGGCCGCGATGATCAGGCCTTCGGTCTCGACCATGCCCAGCGCGGATCGTACGATCGACCTGCGCGGCACCATATTCTTCGCCCGATCCGATCTCTGGTATATTGCATACCTAGAAATATCATGCTTGATGGACCTGCTACGGAATCAAGAAAACCCGCAACGGGAGGTATCCGGGATGGATCGCCAGGACGCGCCGAACACATCCGCTCGACACCGGGAGGCAGCGCACGACGCGCCCTCGGCCAAATGGTGGCAGCTCGCTTTCGGCGTGCTCTGCATGGCGATGATCGCCAACCTGCAGTACGGCTGGACGCTCTTCGTCGATCCCATCGACGCCAAGTTTCACTGGGGCCGTGCGGCCATCCAGTTCGCCTTCACGATCTTCGTCGCAACGGAAACCTGGCTCGTACCGATCGAGACCTGGTTCGTGGACCGCTACGGCCCGCGCGTCGTGGTCGGCTTCGGCGGCGTGATGATCGGTCTCGCCTGGTTCCTCAACGCCCATGCCGAGTCGCTGCCCGTGCTGTACACGGCCGCGGTCATCGGCGGGATCGGGGCCGGCTCGGTCTACGGTACCTGCGTCGGCAACGCCTTGAAGTGGTTCCCGCACCGTCGCGGCCTCGCGGCCGGCGCCACGGCGGCCGGCTTCGGCGCGGGCGCGGCCATCACGGTGGTTCCGATCGCCAAGATGATCGCCACGAGCGGCTACCAGGACGCCTTCCTGTATTTCGGCGTCGGACAGGGCCTCGTCGTCGTCGCCCTGTCGTTTCTGCTGCGCAAGCCGCGCTCGGCCGGCCCGGTCCAGCGCAAGAGCCTGCGCCTGCCGCAGACGAGCGTCGACCGCAGCCCGAAGGAAGCGGTCCGTACCCCCGTGTTCTGGGTGATGTACGCCATGTTCGTCATGGTGGCCTCGGGCGGCCTGATGGCGGCGGCGCAGATCGCGCCGATCGCCCATGACTTCAAGGTCGCCGACGTCCCGGTGAGCCTGTTCGGCCTGCAGATGGCGGCCCTGACCTTCGCGATTTCGCTGGACCGGATCTTCGACGGCTTCGGCCGGCCGTTCTTCGGTTGGGTCTCGGACAATATCGGCCGCGAGAACACGATGTTCATCGCCTTCAGCATCGCGGCAATGGCGATCATCGTCCTGCTCAACCTCGGCACCAACCCCTACGTCTTCGTCTTCGCGACGGCTGTCTATTTCGGGGTGTTCGGCGAGATCTACTCGCTGTTCCCGGCCACCTGCGGCGACACGTTCGGCTCGAAGTTCGCGGCGAGCAATGCCGGGCTCCTCTACACCGCAAAGGGATCGGCCGCCTTCCTGGTGCCGTTCGGCAGTATGCTCTCGGCGGCCTATGGCTGGTCGGCGGTGTTCGCGCTGATCATCGGTCTCAACATCGTCGCGGCATCGCTCGCGATGTTCGTGCTGAAGCCCCTGCGCCGGCGCTACCTCACCGAGGAGCCGGGCCAGGCCGTGGCCAAAGATCGCTCGCTCACCCTCGCCTGACGATCTCCCAGACGCCGGCCGATCCCCATTTCGGCCGGCGTTTTCGTTGACCCAATTATTGGTATTTGGTATACCAAAGATCGGATCTCAGCCGGATTCCACGCGCCCGCCGATTCCGAACAACCCGGTCGGACAAGGGTGACACCTCACACATTCTCTCGGGAGGGAACGACATGTTTGCAGTGGCCAAGCTCATCGATACGTCGACGACCGACGTCAGCATCGCCGAAGCCGACGCTCCGATGGAGCTGACGGATGGCTTCCACCTCGTCATCGACGCGCTGAAGCTCAACGGCATCGAGACGATCTACGGCGTGCCCGGCATCCCGATCACCGATCTCGGCCGGATGGCCCAGGCCGAGGGCATGCGCGTCATCTCCTTCCGGCACGAGCAGCATGCCGGCAACGCGGCGGCGATCGCGGGCTTCCTCACCAAGAAGCCCGGCATCTGCCTCACCGTGTCGGCCCCGGGCTTTCTCAACGGCCTGACGGCACTCGCCAACGCCACCACGAACTGCTTCCCGATGATCCTGATCTCGGGCTCCTCCGAGCGCGAGATCGTCGACCTGCAGCAGGGCGATTACGAGGAGATGGACCAGCTTGCCATCGCCAAGCCGCTCTGCAAGGCCGCCTTCCGCGTGCTGCACGCGGCCGATATCGGCATCGCCATCGCCCGCGCCATCCGCGCCGCCGTCTCCGGTCGTCCGGGCGGGGTCTATCTCGATCTCCCCGCCAAGCTTTTCAGCCAGGTGATGGATGCCGAAGCCGGCGCGGCCTCGCTCGTCAAGGTGATCGACGCGGCCCCTGCCCAGATCCCGGCGCCATCGGCCGTCGCCCGCGCCATTGAGGAACTGAAGAACGCCAAGCGCCCGCTGATCGTGCTCGGCAAGGGCGCCGCCTACGCCCAGGCCGACGAACTCGTGCGCGAACTCGTCGAGACCAGCGGCATCCCTTACGTGCCGATGAGCATGGCCAAGGGCCTCCTTCCGGACACGCATCCGCTCTCGGCCGGTGCCGCGCGCTCGACGGCTCTGAAAGATTCGGACGTCGTCCTCCTCGTCGGCGCCCGCCTCAACTGGCTGCTCTCGCACGGCAAGGGCAAGACCTGGGGCGCGCCCGGCTCCAAGCGCTTCATCCAGATCGACATCGAGCCGCGGGAGATGGACTCGAACGTCGAGATCGTCGCGCCCGTGGTCGGCGATATCGGCTCCTGCCTCGCGGCACTCCTCGAAGGCATGGGCCAGGGCTGGAAGACCGCGCCGGCCGACTGGATCGAGACGCTGCGTTCCAAGCGCGAGGCCAACGTCGCCAAGATGGCGCCGAAGCTGATGAAGAACACGGCGCCGATGGACTTCCACTCGGCGCTGGGCGCGCTCCGCACCGTGATCAAGGAGCGGCCGGACGCAATCCTCGTCAACGAGGGCGCCAACACCCTCGATCTCGCCCGCGGGATCATCGACATGTACCAGCCGAGGAAGCGCCTGGACGTCGGGACCTGGGGCATCATGGGCATCGGCATGGGCTTCGCCGTCGCCGCCGCTGTCGAGACCGGCAAGCCGGTGCTGTGCGTCGAGGGCGACAGCGCCTTCGGCTTCTCCGGCATGGAGGTGGAGACCATCTGCCGGTACAACCTGCCGGTCTGCATCGTGGTGTTCAACAACAACGGCATCTACCGCGGCACCGACACGGACCCGACCGGCCGCGACCCGGCCACCACCGTCTTCGTGCCGGAGGCGCGTTACGACCGCATGATGGAAGCCTTCGGCGGCGTCGGCGCCCACGTCACCACCCCCGACGAGCTCAAGCGCGCGGTGGATGCGGCCATGGATTCGGGCCGGCCGACTCTGATCAACGCCGCGATCGACCCGGCCGCCGGCAGCGAGAGCGGCAATATCGGCAGCCTCAATCCGCAGAGCGCGATCAAGAAGAAGACGTGAGGGCGGCTCGCCTCGTCGAGTCTCTAACGAGACCGGCCCTGCCCCGGCAGCCAGCGAGGCTGTCGAGGTTGCGCCTTCCGATACCGTGTCCTGTCGATCGAAGCGGTCACCGTGCCACTCCTCGCCCTCTGGGCGAGGGGGACCGCGCGCAGCGCGGTGGAGCGGGCGGCACCGAACCCATGCCGGGGACGACGGCGCCGGCCCCCTCCGTCCGCTTCGCGGCCACCTCCCCCAGAGGTGGAGGAGAGCCCCAGTCGCATGCCGATCCGATCATCCGGAACGGCATGAGCCGACACCAACGCGGGTAACGCCATGATCGACCCCCAGCTCGCGGGCCGGTTGAGCTTCCTCCCCCGGCTGCCGACCGAAAAGCCGCTCCCCCCGGGCCGTCACGACCTCGGGCTGTTTCCCGAGCGCGACGCGGTCCTGTTCGTGCCGCAGGCGGTTCCCGCGCGCCGGCCGGTGCCGCTGGTCGTGCTGTTCCATGGCGGCGGCGGCAGCGCCCAAAAGATCCTGCCGATGCTGGAGGCCCATGCCGAGGCCCGCGGCTTCCTGTTGCTGGCGCCGCAATCGCTCCATCCGACCTGGGACCTCGTGATCGCCGGCAACGGCCCCGACCGCGAACGGTTGGACCTGGCTCTGGCGGCCGTCACCGCGCGCTTCCTGCTCGATCCCGGCCGGCTCGCCTTCGCCGGCCATTCCGACGGCGGCAGCTACGCGCTGTCCCTCGGGCTCACCAACGGCGATCGCGTCAGCCACGTCATCGTGTCCTCGGCGGGTTTTTTGTCCGTCCAGCTCCAGGCCGGCGCGCCGCGCATCTTCCTTTCGCACGGCACCCGCGACGAACAGATTCCAATCGACCGCAGCGGCCGCGTCCATGCTCGCCTGCTCCGGCAAGCCGGCTACGACGTCACCTATGTCGAGTATGACGGGCGGCACGCCTACGACCCGGCCGTCGTGCGGCAGGCCGTCGATTTCTTTCTTCGGGAGATGCTGTCGGCCGTCGACTGATGCAAACGGACGAAAGCTCTGCCCCTTCCTGCGACTGGCCGTTGGTAAGCGCGAAAGCGTGCCGCCGCTGGTCGTGCGGCGGACGCCTTGGACCGGTTATGGTCGAAGGCCGCTGGTACGAGCGGTCAGGACGCTCCGGCGGACGCCAGGCGTAGGCTCGGACCCTCGTCGCCGCGGCTCGCCATGTCGGCGAGCATCGCACCCACCAGATCCGTCTGCGCGACGACGCCGACCAGCCGCCCGTCCGGGCTGGTGACCGGCGCATGGTGGAGACCGGCCTGCGTCATCAGAAGGGCGGCCTCGCCGGCCACCGTGTCCGGGTGCAGCGTGGTGATGTCCGTGGTCATGACGTCGGCGACCGAGCCGTGCGGAGCGCGGCCGCGGTCGCGCGTCAGCCGGAGCCGGCGGCCGAGCCCGAGGCGCGGTCCGCGCATGTCCCACACCGTCTTGTCGATGAGGTCGCTCTGGGTGACGACGCCGAGCACCCGTGCGCCCTCGTCGGTGACCGGCAGAATGGTGACGCGGTGGCCGCGCAGCATCTCGAGGGCGTCGCGCAACGGCGTCTCGGGCGCGATGGCGCGGACGTTTCGCGAGAGCAGCGCGGCGCAGGTGGTCTGGCCCGAGCGGCGCAGCGAGGCATGGATCTGTGCCCGGCGCAGGATTGCCTGGAGGTCGCCTCTGCCGATGTCGAGGATCTCGTCGACGTCCCGGAGCGCCGCATCGAGATCTGCGGCGGTGAGGCCGCTGCCCGAGGCCGGGATCGGATCGTTGCCGCGCGCCGGCCGGCCCGGCGCCACATGCGGGTAGGAGCGTCCCGTCAGGTTGTTGAATACCAGGGCCGAGACCAGCAGCAGGGCCGAGTTCAGGCCGACCGGCCAGAGCACGAAACCGTAGCCGAGATCGCGGATCGCCGGGCCGCCGAGCACGGCCGTCAGCGCCACGGCGCCGCTCGGCGGATGCAGGCAGCCGAGGAGCATCATCAGCGCGATGGCGAGCCCCACCGCAACGGAAGCGGCCAGAACCGGGTCGGTAATGCTCGCCGCCGCCGTGACGCCGACCAGCGCCGCCACCAGGTTGCCGCCGAGGATCGACCAGGGCTGCGCCAGCGGACTCGACGGCACTGCGAAGAGCAGGACGGCCGAGGCGCCCATCGGCGCGATCAGCGCCGGCAAAGCGGCGTCCGATCCGACGGCGCTCCGCGCGATCAATCCGGTGAGGAGGATCCCGACCAACGCGCCGCAAGCGGAGCGGACGCGCTCCCGCGTGCTGATGGCGAGCAGATCCGGAACGAACCGGCTCAGGAACGGGCTCAGCATCGGCACGGGCCTCGGCGCTGACGGGATCGGGGCGGCGACGGCATAGCCCGTCGCCTCCGCCTTCCCAAAAAGAAAAGCCGGACCGACGGATCGGCCCGGAGTTGTCGCAAGGGAGCGTCGGTGGCTCGTCGCCGCCGTCGCGCCCTTGCCAAGAGAGGAGAAATGAGGAGGAGCCGGGCTCGGGGTCGGTCAGGCTCGCGCGCCACCCCCGGGCCGTCTCGTTTCCGAAACCGCGGCTCAGACAGCCTTGGCGTCGTGAAGCTCCGCGATCTGCTGCTGGTTGTAGCCGAGGCCGGCCAGGACCTCGTTGGTGTGCTCGCCGAGCAGCGGCGAGGCCTTGATGTCGACCTGGAGGTCGGAGAACTTGATCGGGCTTCCCACCGTCAGGTACGAACCGAGCTTCGGGTGCTGCACCTCGGCGATGGTGCCGCTGTCGCGCAGGGACTTGTCGACCGAGATCTCCTTCATCGAGAGCACCGGCGAGCAGGGGATGTCGAACTTGCGCAGGATGTCGACGGCCTCGAACTTGGTCTTGTCGGCGAGCCACTCTTCGATCGTGCCGAAGATGTCCATGATCTTGTCCTGGCGGGCGCGGGCGGTGTTGTAGGCCGGGTCGTCGATCCACTCTTCGCGGCCGAGCGCCTTGCAGATCGGGGCCCAGGCGTGGCCCTGGATCGTGAAGTAGATGTAGGCGTTCGGGTCGGTCTCCCAGCCCTTGCACTTCAGCACCCAGCCCGGCTGGCCGCCGCCGCCCGCATTGCCGCCGCGCGGCACCACGTCCGTGAACGTGCCGTGCGGATATTGTGGGTATTCTTCGAGGTAGCCGACGGCGTCGAGGCGCTGCTGGTCCCGCAGCTTTACGCGGCAGAGATTGATCACCGCGTCCTGCATCGAGACGGCGACCTTCTGGCCCTTGCCGGTCTTGTCCTTGTGGCGCAGCGCCGTGAGTATGCCGATGGCGAGGTGCATGCCGGTGTTCGAGTCGCCGAGCGCGGCGGCCGACACGGTCGGCGGGCCGTCCCAGAAGCCGGTGGTCGAGGCAGCGCCGCCGGCGCATTGGGCGACGTTCTCGTAGACCTTCAGGTCCTCGTAATGGTGGCCGTCGGAAAAGCCCTTGACCGAGGCCAGCACCATGCCGGGGTTGAGCTCCTGGATCCTGGCCCAGGAGAAGCCCATGCGGTCGAGGGCGCCGGGGCCGAAGTTCTCGACCATGACGTCGGATTCCTTGATCAGCTTCTCGAGGACTTCCTTGCCTTGCTTGACCTTCGTGTCGAGGGTCAGCGAACGCTTGTTCGAGTTCAGCATCGTGAAGTAGAGCGCGTCCGCGCCCTCGACGTGGCGCAGCTGGTTGCGGGTGACGTCGCCGGCGCCGGGGCGCTCGACCTTGATCACGTCCGCGCCGAACCAGGCGAGGAGCTGCGTGCAGGCCGGTCCGGCCTGGACGTGGGTGAAGTCGATGATCTTGATGCCTTCGAGCGGCTGGCTCATGGTCGTTGTCTCCCTGTGGTCGACGGCGTTGCGGTTTCGAAGTTTTTTTGAGAAATCCGAAGTCTAAAAACAGTGTTTCGACGTCAAATCTGGCTCGTCTTCAAATTCCGCTGAAACGGATGCTTGGATCTCGGCCTCCAGATCCGAGACTCGGCGGCGCAGCTGGCGTTCATCCTCCCAGCGCGTGGTATCGTCGCGGATGATCGCGGCGATGCCGGTGACCGCGCCGTCGGCGCCATGGAGCATGCCCACGGTGAAGGCGATGGAGAGCGCGCGGCCGTCTTTGTGCAGGGCCGGCACGCGCAGCACGTCGGCGCCGTACTTGGTCACGCCCGTGCGCATGGTCTTGTGGTAGCCGTCCCAGTGGCGCCGACGGTGACGGTCGGGGGTGATCAGGTCGAGGCGCTGGCCGAGGGCTTCGGCCTCGGAAAATCCGAAGATCCGCTCGGCGGCCGGATTCCAGACCACGATCAGCCCCTCCGGATCGGAGACGACCACCGCGTCGCCGATGGCGGCGACCAGCCCGGAAACGTCGAAGCCCGGTGCCATGATCACGCCGACGCCGCGTGCCGGATGGCGATGCAGGGATCGGTCATGGCGTCTGATCCTCCCGTTTTCCGGATCGAGAGGCTCGCCCCCTCGCTCCAGTGACTCGGTGATTGGCATCTGGTATACCAAATACGAAATCAGCGTCAAGACCGGGCCGGACCACTTCGATCGCTCACTTCCGGGATACCGGCATGCGGCAGTTCGTTGGGTCCAAGGCGGGACCACGTGGCGGCAGGATCAGGCGAGGACACAGCCGGCATGGCACCGAGCATCACCATCACCCAGGTCGAGGGCTTCAAGTTCCTGATCGATTTCGGCGCGGCCTTTCCGGCGCTGGTCTCGGACGAACCGGAGCCGATCGGCCGCGGAGAGGGCCCGTCGCCGGAGCAGGTGCTGATCGCGGGCGTGAGCAACTGCCTCTGCGCCAGCCTCGCCTTCGCGCTCGGCAAGTACCGGCAGGACGGGGGCGGCGTGACCGCGCGGGCCTCGGCCCGGATCGAACGCAACGCCGAGCAGCGCCTGCGCATCGGCGGCATCGACGTCGAGATCACCCTGGGCGCATCGGCGGCGGCGATGCCGCGGATCACGCAGGTGCTCGCTCAGTTCGAGCAGTTCTGCACCGTCTCGGAAAGCGTGAAGGCCGGAATTCCCATCACCGTCGCGGTCCGGGACGCCACGGGCGAACGCCTGAAATAGGAAGAGGAGACAATCCGATGTCGAACACCGATCGCAAGGGTGCCAATGAGCCCGGAGACCTAGCCGGGCTCTTCAACGCCCGCGCCAATGCCGGCGACGTCGAGGGCCTGGTGGCACTCTACGAGGCGGATGCCGTACTCGCCGCCGGGAACGTCGTGGCGACAGGCCACGCGGAGATCCGCCAATTCTACACCGACCTTCTCTCCAAGAAGTCGGAGTTTCCCGCCGCCGAGACGCTGCCGGCCATCGTCAACGGCAATCTCGCGCTGACATTCGCTCGACTGCCGAACGGCAGCCTCTCCGTCGAGGCAGCCCGGCGGCAAGAGGACGGAACGTGGCTGTGGGCGATCGATCAATTAAAGATCAAGCCGGTTGCAACCTGATCATCTGCCTCGAAGCTTGATTCTGATCGATGCTTTGGGAACATCTTTTGACGATGATATGCAAATATTTGGTATCTATCGCATGAGTTCTTAAAATATAAAATCGCCGAGCATCATCGATCGGGTCGGTCCCAGAAACATGATTTTGTTTGCCGGCAGCCCTTTCGACGCAAATGGTCGGTCACGACCATATTGCCGGGTTCCGACAAGCATCTGTTTTGCCGCTGACGCACAGGAAAGCGGATCGACCAGACGCTGCTCTCATCGGCCCTATGATGTCCGATGTAGCCACATTCGCTCCGAACCGGTTTCGGGTTGAACTTATACGGTCGGGATGGTCGTCATGCCGTCAGTTCGACAAGGCCACCGCTCGTCCCACGCTACCGATGGCGTACGAGGCGGTAGATCGCGTATCTCGCCATCAAGAACGCGCTGTGGCCTACGCTTATGATCAGAGAGGCTGTAATTCTGGCGCGCCGGACAGCATGAAACTGCGAACGCTTATGTGATTGTTTTGCAAAGATAATTTTTAGCGGCTGCTGGAGTTGACCTTTCGGTCGGCAGTAAGCCGACAAGGCGTGAACCTGCGCGAAGGTGCCGCTTCGAATATGCCAGCAAAAGAAGTGTCGAGCTTCAGATAAATCAACAATAGGAAAAATTGGGTGCGACGCCAGGATTCTCAGCCAAAGAAAAAGTGGGTGCGACGTGAGACGCTTGGACCTGCTATCGCGTAACTGGGGCAGATCACCGGCTGGTCATGCTGTTGCGGCGTTTTTGACGAGGTCCGGCAGGGGCGGGACGGTTGCACCGTCTGGGATGCCGAGACGGTCTCCGAGGTAGCGGAAGAACGAGACGCCGAGCTTGGCGCAGGTCTTCATCAGGCCGAGCATGACGTCGCGAGCGGTGCGGCCGGCCTCGCTCATGGTGCCGCCGGAGATCTTGCGTGTAGATCGGCGTCGAAGGATGACCCTGAGAAAAACAGACCTAATTCATTATGGAAGCTAGGGAATTTCCATCGAAGGTGGGGTCACGATCGGCGCCGATTGTGACCCCACCTTCGACAAGGATTGCGGTTTTAGATTAATAACTTAGCGTGATCTGAGGGAGGGGTTATCCTTCGAGGCTTTTTCACAGAGTGCGAAAAATAACGTCATATTATCATTTATTATGTTA
Source organism: Methylobacterium sp. WL9 (assembly GCF_008040035.1). Lineage (NCBI taxonomy): Bacteria > Pseudomonadati > Pseudomonadota > Alphaproteobacteria > Hyphomicrobiales > Methylobacteriaceae > Methylobacterium > Methylobacterium sp. WL9. Next base: position 7,633 of record NZ_VRVE01000001.1, on the reverse strand, counting down.
GCCTAAACCCGTCATATGATAGGTTTCAATCATCGTTGGAGCTATTTAAGGGCTGCCAACGGTAGAGAGAGGTTTGAGCTTACGCATCGTTCAAAACGGAAGGCTGCATGTCTATTTCAAATTCAAGCAACGAACGACTTCGGTCAAACTTTAAAGATATTTCGATTTTATGCCAAGAAGCATTAAATAAAATAGGCCCTGGAAACTTCCGCATCCGCGTCTTGCTAGAGATGATAATTATCCAAGTCGCTGTAGATACTCAGATGGCTCCTCAACCTGACAGACAAGACGAACTTTGAGTTTCATAGCGCCGGTCAAATCGCGGACGCTCAATACAAGCGTTGTGTCCTTGCACTCGTCGGCTTCGGCCTTCAGCAACGCCGTAGCGACCTGTAGGGCTTCAGCGCGGAGGATCGCACCATTTTCCAACTCGCGCCCAATCACGTCGCGGATTTCAACCCCGTCGTGAATGTCGAAAAAGTAGCGCGCCATCCCGGTCCAGCCTTGCTGTTTCGTTGTAGCGGCAGCAACACATGAGGATGGGATAGGTTGCGCGCAATGCGATCAGATACCCTATGCGTTGAAGGTATGAAGCTTGACGGTTGGTGCGTGCCGTCTGTGTGCTTGCCAGCCTGGATCGAACTGCACGGGGTAGATCGTTCCCGTATGGCCCCGTGAGGAAGGCTATCCCTGTCCCCGGCCCGTAGGTTCGATCATAGACCGCCACCATTCGCCCTATGACGTCACCATAGCCATGCTTTCGAACGGCTGCACCTTTGCCTCACCGTGACGATGGAAAACCCTTGGTCCGTTAACCAAATTCGACCCAAACCATATTGCTGCTCCGAATACGATCCAGAGTTCAACGTTCGGACGGTAGCATAGCTTCCCTGGTCGGATCTCTCAGGTGCCACGCTCCGAAGATCGCTACAGGCACGACGACCACGGCTGTCAGCTTCAGGACGGCAATCGCCAGCCCCATCACCACCCCGTTGAGTCTAATCGTGCTGGTGAAGGTGGACACAAAGCCCCACAGCACGACCAGAGCCCCTACGGCCATGATCGCCAACAGCGTCCAGTGGTCCATGAAGTAGGCTTGGTTCAGGGTCGTGTGTGGTTCGCCCAACGTCAGCCGCCAGATCTCGAATGCCAGGGCCAAGGCGGTCAAGATGGGTGCGATAACGATGGAGGCGGTTCGGGCAAGGTCTTCGCTATCGGCAAACACCACCCCATCGCGACCCAAGCCCGATCAAGAGCAGCACGAAGGACGCGACACCGGCCAAGGCGAAGATGCCAGCCAGATTGCCCACCAGCACGTTGAATGCCCTCTTGCCCTCGATTTCGGCAGAAATTTCGATGTGGGCAGAGTTTGGGGCTGTAGGAGGCCTGGTGACGGTCGGCATCGGTGGACGGGTCTGGATCGGGAGCAGATACAAAAAGGCAGCGTCCATAGACGCGAACATAGCTGCCAAACCGATTGCTGGCTCAGGGGTGGTGAACGCCCTGATGATCCACAAAGCGGTTAGGGGTGCACGGGCTTTGTTTCAGCTCCCAAACGCGCCCGGTCGTCAAGCTGCCTTTCACCTATGAACCGATGTCGGATTGTCAGGTACCATACCATTCTTCCGCGTGAGATTGTCGCCGGGAGATTTGCGCAATATCTGTTACCGACCTGAGGCCGTGTGCCGCCTATAGTTGTGGGCTGGTTAAAGATGGCGGGTCGCTCCTAATGTCTGATCCACCACAAGAAGAACGGCTTGGAAGGCTAGATTCGCGGCCGGCAAGCTATCGATTTGTGCTGATTGACAGAGATGGCCGAGTGTCATCGATCACACCTTTGCCTATCCATGACGACAAGTCGGCTATAGCCGTCGCGAAGAGTATGGCTAAAGAATTTAGTGCGGAGCTTTGGTACGGTCTCTGCTACATTGACCGCTTCCATACCGGCAACCCATGACCGTGTCGGATTGGGATCGAAGGGTGCAGAACGCTATACTGCGCTTGCAAGCCAATACGAAGCTCTTCTCGGCGGAGCGAACTCTTGGGCTGATCGACTTTCTAGCGTCGAATGGTTCGGCCACCAGGGCAGAAATGCTGGCGCACGGATCGCCCTATTTCATCCAAGTGGTACTCGGCCACGTAACATCGGCCGTTCATGGTGGCGGCAAAATCCCTAGGCATGGAGGATGGTATCGAATTCGCCCTGGTATGCCTTACGTGATCGACATAGGCTTCGCGGCCGCATGGATGAAGGCACGTCGGGACCCAGATCAACTTGCAGTTCAGAGGCCGGTCAATTCCAAGAAATTTTCTAGTTTGGGGCTATCTAAAAGCACTACCTAGAGCAGGAATTCCGACTAGCGTTATCTGCGCGGATCGCTCTCAACGAACAAGGAATCCTTATACTTGGGCCTGTATATTAGGTTTCTGAGTACATCGTATAATTGATACCGGCTTGGGTTAACATACTAGTATTTTTAGATAAAGAATTTATGTCTTGTCCGGCTCTGTAGAGGGAGCAGCTATAGCGCCCATGCCATGGCCCAAGTACAATCCCCTGTTAAGCGGTACACCGCTCGGCAATATTGGGGCAGGCGCGGGTTCGGGCTCGTCCCGCACTTTTGCGAGGCCAGCTTCCACTTCATGCATCAGGTCCGCAAACCTGTACGGCTTGCTGAGCAGGCGTGTACCCGGTGGGAGCTCCCGTTGAAGCTCAGATCCAGCTCCCGAAGTGACAATGATACCAACACCGGGCCAACGACGGTGAACGACATGGGCGAGGGCAACACCATCGCCCGCGATGCTGCGCCCCGTGATTAGCATACGTACGGCGTCTGATCCTTGAAGCACTGACAGTGCCTCTGCTGCCGTACAGACTTCTATGGCCCGATAACCGATATCCGTCAGCATGTCAGCGGTGACCATACGGACGAGCTGATCAGCGTCTGCAATGAGGATAGCCAAAGGCTTGCTGTCAGACACAAACGTCCTCCGCGCAATATGGGCGGGAGCACGCACTGCTCTCAGGCACGGGCGGCCGGGACCGAAGCCAGTGATGATCCCCTATGAGCCACTTATCCGCAGGAAGCGATGCCCAAAGATCGTCGCAGCTCGCCAGACGAGGAACATACCCCGGGAGGGCCGCTTTCCACTCTCCGTAGACGTCCGTGGTGGATCCCAAATTTCGGATTTCAGCCACTAGGATGCAATCTTTAGCTGACGTCGAGCAGCCTCATCAATCTGACATACCATTCGAACGACCAGCACATTTGCCCTTTGGTCGTCTCGCACTTCCACAATGATCGTATACCCATCTTTATAGCAATTTTCAGAAGCAGATAGTTCGGATGCTACCTTCATAGCTTCCGCACGAACACCCTGCATGTCCTTGATCTTTCGACCAACAGTATCGTTAAAGTCGAGACCGTCGTGTACGTCGAAGAAATAGCGTGGCATAAGATTGACCTTAGTCTTTAAAAAGCGAACCTCATAATCTGATTGCGCTTATACACTCTGAAGCGTAACTTGGTCGCCCACGATTTGTTCCAATATATAGTTTCTACTGTCTGGTAGTCGACAACGCGTCATCACTTAGGGCAGGCAATCGTCGTAGAAGTTCCATTCCTTCAGGCAAGGCACCGGCCGCCCCCACGATGACAGCGTTATAGGATCGTTCCACCTGAACGAACCACGCGGCCGAGAACGGCACGATGGTCGCAACACCGCTCAGGGCGAAGATGCCAGTGATGTTGACCATCAGCAGGTTGAATGCCCTCCTGGCCTCGATTCCGGCAGAGGTTTCTAGGTGGGCTGGCTTTTGGACCGTAGGAGCCGCACTGATGGTCGGAACGGTTTGGATAGGCTGGACAAGGCGCGGCCCTATCGTCGGAGTCTGACGGTCTTGTGTGGGGATCAGAGCGGCATTCAACGGTTTGGTCTGGCCGGCGCTGATCGTGGGAAGCGTGGACGTGCTAGCCAACCGAGATCGAACTGGAAGGGGTAGATCGTTCCCGTATGGCCCCGTGAGGAAGGCTATCCCTGTCCCCGGCCCGTAGGTTCGATCAGAGACGGCCACCATCCGCCCTATAGCACCGTCAAAGGCACACCACCCGCTACGACACGTCAGATGGCCTCTGTAAGGCCCCATTGGGCGACTGACTCATGATGCTCCGCTGTCTCGATACGGATGTCGCGAGGCAGTCGGTAGCGGTGCGCACGGATGGAAAAACGGTGGACCGCCTCATTTGACCGGACTCTGATCGTGCGTGCGTCACGTTCGAAATAATCCCCATAGCGTTAGGGTAGTGACGGAAGTAGATTTTGATTCTTCTAATATGAACGGTGATGATGTCACGGACGTTCGCGACATCATCCGAGTTTCTGGCGTTGAACAGACCTAGACCTGTCTTACTATTTACATAGGCTGTGCGTTACATGCTCTCACGCTGCGTCTTTCATGTATTCCTCCATCTCTTTCTGCCTTTCTGCCTTCGATCTCGCACATCCTACCGCCTGAGACATAATTAGTCGCCAGTGGTGACCTCGAATGCCGTTGTGTAAAAGTCTTCGGTTCAGGTTATAGAACATGACGTGCCCACTCTCTTTGGGTGCAGATCGGAACTTGTCCAGTGCCTTCTCTGCAATGTAGGATTGGAGCGGTGTAAGTTCGTCCCTGTCATCGCTGTCTGCTGTGATGCTAGGGATAACTGGAATTTCATCATCTAACGGAACGACCGAGTTTTCCAACCAGTTGTCTACGTCAAGTGGTGATCGACCATCGTCATCGAAGACCCTGAAGATGCCGGCCCCACCATTCCCTGGCTTACAAGGGAGATAGAACTTGTTGCTGGCATCATACTTTGGATCGATACCATGCGCCTTCATGTATGGTCTTGATGGGTCGCGAGTTCTGACATAGGATCCAGTTGCTTCGATTTTATGTATGATTTGACAAACGATATTACGATAGTGATTGTTCGACACGTTTACACCAGCAGTGACAGTGTCTTTGCCCTCAACATGCCTGAAACACGCCGGACTGATCGCTTCGTTCTCTTCCTTGTTTTCGAGTTTGATCTTGGCTCTATTACGAAGGTAGGCAATAAATGGCCCCTCATCAGATAGGTAGAGGCTTCTGTCTGGATTCTTTTGCTTGATATTTCTTATGATAGTTCCTCTAACAAGTGAGACGTTATTACCTATAGACTCTAAGGTATATTCGTCTCGTTCATATAAACAAAAGTCTCTAAGATTATCTTTAGTGGCCAATTCGATTTCTTTAACGAAGCCGATACGTTCCGCCTTTAACTTCTCACGACTCAAACGTTGTTTCTCAGCAGACGAACTATGGATCGCCTTAGGGCCACGACGGTTAGGAGTCGGCTGGACTAATCCGAGTGACTGACATGTTGAACCCGGAAAGAGACTAGACAACCGCCGATGACTTCGTCGCCTTCCTGCATCGCCTGCTCGATCCTTCGCAGGCCTCGGACGTGCTGGAGGGCCGAGCACTCGATGGGGGACTGCGTGCGCTGGCCAGGACGATCATACAGGAAAACCTGACGCGGCCCGATCTGTCGCCCGCATTCATCGCTGGGCAGATGCATGTCTCGCGGGCCACGCTCTACCGGCTGTTCGACCCAGCGGAGGGCGTGATGAACTTCGTGCAGGGCGAGCGCCTGAAGGCGGTGCGCGATGCCCTGGCCGATCCGATGGAGACGCGCACCCTTAGCAAGTTGGCCGAGGTCTTCGCCTTCAGCAGCGTCGCGCATCTCAGCCGCAGCTTCCGCAATCGGTACGGCTCGCCACCCCAGGCTTGGCGTGGCGAGCGTCGAGTGGTCCAGCAGACTAACAGACTGGCGGCCTTGCAGCAGGTTTGGAAATGGCTGCGCGAAACGTGACGCATCCCATGATGCGTGTCCCAGCGCCGGCGAGACGGCTGAATAGGTTATGTCCCCCTTAACCGCGTAATCTTGCTCGCCGACGGCCCTCCACCCGGTCTTCAGGCCGCACTCTGTAGGGCGGAGGAAAATCCAGCCACGGGGCGGAGTAAATCCAGGCAATTCGAGCTTCGCTAAGCCCGGAGAGCCCATCTTCGAAACGATTTCCGAAGCAACCACTTAGGCAGACACGGCCGCCGAGATCCGGCGTTTGATGCCGACCCCGTCAGGGCGGTTTAGTGACCTGGATTTGCACCGCCCTCTACATGGCAAAGCTCACTATCGCGTTCGAAGAAGTCTGCGTGGCTGCACTCTCTGACCTGCTGACGCGCTAATGAGCGCCGGCAAAGGTATGAAGGCGGCGCTCGGCCTGATCCTGGTCGTGAGTGGGGGCGTGATCCTCTCGGGCTACGACAAGGCCATGGAGACGGCGCTGGTGAACGCCTCGCCGGAATGGCTCACCGACCTGACGACCCGGTTCTGAGGTTACGACTCGCGATGCATCGATCCCGACTCGCGGGATCCTCAGGATCAATCCAAAGCGGCATGCCGTGCTAAAAATTGGGGATAAGCGAGGATCATCGGGAGCGATCCGAGGGTGCGGAACTTATCCGCCTGGGTTGGTCGAGGCGCGAGCCGTCATCGTGATGAGCTTCACCTTAGTCCTGACGTTTCAGTCGCCCGGCCCGGGACGCTGGACCGATAGCACGTCCATTTCCGCGACCACGGTCGCAGAGGCGATCAGGCTGGCGATCACGACTGCAGCCCTGACCTTATCCGAGCACGGTGGCCAGGCAGCCCTCTATGACGTGGTCGGCCGGCTGGTATGGCAGTCGGAAACGGTCGGAGGCTCCCTGGGGGCTGGTGCCGGGGACGCATCGACGCCGTGAGCCCTAAGGATCGGGGCAAACCGCCGAGGCCGCGACCGCCGAATGTGCCAAGGCACGGTCCGCATCCGACACAACGGCAAGTCGCGCCAGCATATCGCCGGCGGCCGAAAGACGAGCCTCCAGCTTGACCAGCCCCAAGCATTGGGAGCGTGCGATCGAACCGAGAGCCCAGGCATCCTCGGGACCCATCCCGTCCTTTGCGGCTAGGTCACGGCGTGCGTCGGCCAAGGCCACCTCAGCGGACATGCCATCGAGCAATTCGCGCAGCGCGTCGGTCTGAAACACGTCCATGCCGCACCCTATATCCGGATCTCACGACCGAGGCGCATGAACAAAATGTGAGATGTCCCGGCAGTCGCTTCCCATCAGCCGGGATTGCCGCACAAAGCGGCTGCCCGAACGCTTCATCTCCACCGACCCGCAGTCTGGTGGATACCGCTGCTAATCCATTGAGAGCCTGACGAAGATCATGATCCTCACAGCCATTTCCTACGCGACGGCCCTCGCCTTCGGTCTCGGCCCCGCGACGACAGCCATCGGCTCGGCCCGAGTGCTGTGGGGCGCTTAGAGCGCTTTCCGGCCGAGTGGATGCCGGTCGGTCGTAAGAAAGCGCGTCATAACGATGGCCTAGATGTTTGGTCCCGGCATTTGGTGGAGCGGGTTTGACGTGAAGCGGCTTGGCTCGGCGGACCATGCCCTGCAGATGGCCTCGTAGGGTGTGAGGCCACGCAGGGTCTTGAGGCGGCGCGCGAAGTTGTAAGCGCTGACGAAGTCCGCCAAGTGAGCGCGGAGCTGTGCATGGCT